>NZ_BDHD01000273.1:0-1888 GCF_054786075.1 Treponema sp. R6D11
TTTGGAGAGAAAAAAAACCCGAATTAACCCAGAAAAAAAACAACGGATGTACAAAGAAAAAAAAACCCCCAGATTTTCCGGAAAGAGTGACAAAAAAATCCCCCCCCCCCCCCCTCCACAAGCAAAACCAAATAAAAAAAATGCTTTTTTTTTTTTTCGTTCTCCTATATATTCAACACATCCCCTTTACCCTTTTCCTTGTTAAGAAGAATTTTTTAAAAAATTCCCGCCATATCATCGTCCTTTAACGCTGTCCACAGGGCCACGCCTTCGCTTAAATTCATCGGGAAAAGGCGCTGGGCGAATTTATTCGCCATTACAAGGTTGTTTTTCGCGTCGCAGACAAGAACGCCCACGTCCATGGAATCCATTACGGTTTCTAAAAGGTTAATTTCGCCTATCGCGGAAACTAAAAGCTCTTTTCGCTGTCCCGTATCGAGTTTGTCTATTTTGTTTAACGCCCTGCGGTAGAATTTAACCATAAGCGTTCCCGTACGGCTTTACCATATCATTTTTAAGGCTGTAAAAAAGACCTTCCAGGGCGAGGGCGGCGCTTATGTTCAGCGTGTTTACGGCTGTTTCGGTTTCGTTTATGCGTTTTCGGAAAATGTCCCTATAAACGATAAATTCTGGATCATCGGCCTCCCGCGCAGCGTCGCAAACCATGTCAAGGCAAATTTCAAAAAAGCGCGAAATTGAATCGTTTTCAAAATTAGAGCTTTTTTCCAAGAGCGTCTTAACTACGGCGGCCGCGTCCACTGTGCGCTCAAAACCCGCCTCGTTCGCTATTGGCGCGTAACGCTGTCCAAGAACGTTGATAATTTTCGGCGTTTGCGTCCCGTCTTTTTTAACCAAAGAAGTAACAGCGCGGGCGAGCGAAACGATGAACCAAGCGGCGAGCGGGTACAGCTTTTCCGCCCCCGCGGGAAGAAACGAATCAAGGTAGGCGCTTACGATAGAGCCGCCCGCGGAAAGGGATTCCTCTTTTACGGTATCCTGAAAAACCCTGCGGATTACTTCCCTCTCGCCCTGTTCGCTTCTTTTTACAAAACGGTAAGGGCGCAAACGCGATAAAATAGTCGGCATAATCGCCTCGCGCCTTTGCGTGGTAAGCACGATGCTGACCGTTTCTGGCGGCTCTTCAAGAAGTTTTAAGAGGGAATTACGCGCCTCTTCCCTCATGTTTTCGGCGTTTTCAATAATGAGCGTCTTGCGCTTTCCCGTCGGGGCAAGCCTGCACCAGTACGCCGCTTTTCTTATGTGGTCAATCGGTATCGTGCCGCCGATTCCGTCTTCGATAAGGGTTTGGGCTGTTTTTACAAGGGACGTGCACTGTTTTTCAAGGGCCGACGGAAGGACTTGAGCGGAGTTTGTAAGCCACAAATCGCTTAACCCCTCTTCAAAGGACTGCAACGTGGAAGAAAGTTTGCTTAATTTAGGGTCTTCTTCCATTAAAACGGGAGAAAATCTCATCTGCAGTTTGCGTAAGGAACGGATAAAGAGTTTTTTAGGGCCGTTTGCGGCCGGATTGCGCCAAAACGTCGAACAGCTCGCGAAAATTTCAGCGGCGAAGGAACGCGGGCCTAACATCAACAAATCCACATGTTGCAGATAACGGTGTTTTTCGCAAGATGGGCATTCACATTTCCATGAAGCGTCTTTTTCGCAGGAAAGAATACGGGCGAGTTCCAGCGCGGAACTTCCTTTTCCCGATTCAGAAGGGCCGTAAAACAACATGGAAGGCGCAAGCCTTTGCGAGAGAATATCATTCTGTAACTGAAGAACAGCGCCCTGCTCTATGATATTTTCAAACACCTTACGTACTCCCCGTCGTTCTTCCTATTATCAATGGTAACAGAATTTTCGCAAAAAAGCTGTCTTGCAAGAT
>NZ_BDHD01000274.1:0-1770 GCF_054786075.1 Treponema sp. R6D11
TGATCTTGCCGCTTCCGACGGTTTTACTCGACGCGCTTATGGCGATGAACCTCATGCTTTCCCTTTTGATCCTACTTGTAGTTATTTATACCCAAAAACCCACCGAATTCAGCCTTTTCCCGACAATGCTCCTTGTCGCGACGGTTTTCTCGCTAGCGTTAAACGTTTCTTCCACACGGCTTATTTTGGCGCAGGGCATTAAATTTAACGGTAAAATGGTAAGGGCGTTTTCCAGCTTTGTAGTGGGGGTTTCCGGCAACGAAGGGATCGTTATCGGGTTTATCATCTTTATCATCATAATCGCTGTTCAGGCCGTCGTAATTACAAAGGGCGCGACCCGCGTTTCGGAAGTCGCCGCGCGCTTTACGTTGGACAGTATGCAGGTAAAAATGATGGCGGTTGAAACCGAATACAGTTCCGGCTCGATTACCGAGGAGGAATCCCAAAGAAGAAAAAATGAAATTCAAAAAGAATCGGATTTTTTCGGTTCAATGGACGGAGCGAGCAAATTCATATCCGGCAACGTTAAAATAGGAATCCTTATAACCGCAATAAACGTGCTCGGCGGAATTATCGTCGGAATGTCGCTTCACGGCGAACCGCTTGGAATTGCGGCTAACAACTATGTGAGCCTCGCTATAGGGGACGGGCTTGTTTCCCAGTTTCCTGCGCTGTTAGTTTCCACCGCGATGGGCATCGTGGTAACAAGGGCCGCCGCACCCGGCAGTCTGTCCGATCAGGTATTGGAGCAGTTGTTATACCGCAACCCCATCGTCTATTGGATCTGCGCCGGAGTCCTTGTGTTTCTTTCGGTACTGCCCGGCTTTCCGTGGTATGTTCTTATTCCCATGTCGGCTCTTATCGCCGCCCATGCCTACAGACAGGGAATTAAGCAGAAAAAAGCCGCGAGCTTTAACGAGATGATGGCAAAGTCAAAAGAGAAAAAAGACGAGAAAGCCGGGGAAATTTCCCCCGTCGTCCCGCTTGACGCTCTCTCTCTTGAACTCGGCTACGGGCTTGTCCCGCTCGTCGAAAAAGAAAAAGGAGCGGAACTTCTTGAAAGGGTGCAGAACGTAAGGCGGCAGTCCGCCTTTGATCTCGGCCTTGTTATTCCAAAGGTAAGAATAATTGACAATTCAATACTGGAGCCTTCCGAATACTGCTTTAAAATTAAGGGAGTAAATTCGGGCAGCGGGAAAATCCGCATAGGATATTACCTTTGCATAAACCCGGGAACCGTAACAACCGAATTGGAAGGCGAAAAAACCGTGGATCCCGCTTTCGGGCTTCCCGCGATTTGGATAGATCAGGAAAAGCGGGACGAAGCGGAACGCTGCGGCTATACGGTGGTGGATCCGCCTTCCATAATCGCGACCCACTTGACCGAAATTATACGCCGCCACGCCGCGGAGATCCTCGGCCTGCAGGATACCCAGGCGATTTTGGATACCCTGCGCAAAGAATACCCTGCCGTCATCGAGGAAGTTTTAAGGGAAGGCAAGGGCTTGCGGATCACGGAGATACAAAAGATACTCCACGGCCTGTTACGCGAAAGAGTTTCAATTCGAAACATGGTTACCATTCTGGAATCAATCGCGGATTACGCGCCCGTGTCCAAAAACATCTTGTTCCTTACCGAAAAGGCGCGTCAGGCCCTTGCCAGCCAGATATGCAGCCAGTACGCCGACGACGACCGCAGGCTCCGAATGCTTACGATAGAGCCTTCTTTAGAGCAAAAGATCATCGACAGCAAATATGAAACCGCGTCCG
>NZ_BDHD01000275.1:0-1878 GCF_054786075.1 Treponema sp. R6D11
TTTCGATTGTTTCTCTGGATTTCTTGGGGCGGCCGCTCGATGTATTTTCCTTCGGGCTTAACGCGTCTTCTTTTATTCGCACGGATTTAGGAACTTTCGCGTATCCGTATCCCAACAATACGGGAAAAGGTTATATCGCCGGAACGGAATTCTCAGGACGTTTGTTCTGGAATCCGGTTTCCGACATACAGTTAAATTTCTTAGGCGGGGCGTTTCTGCCTTCGCTTGGGAACGCGGATCCAAAAGCGGCAATGTCTGTTCGCGTGGAAATAAATCTTGTAATTACGTTATATTAATTAAGGGGGAGAAAATGAAAAAGGCGATTTTAGCGTTTTGTTTTATCTTAGCTGGAATGGGCGTTTTTGCCCAGAACGGCATTGTAAAGGAATTAAGCGGTACGGTGGAATTAAAAAAACCGGGAACCGACGTTTATGTGGCGGCTAAAGCAGGGGACTCGTTAAACCAGAGTACCGTGATTTCAACCGGCTTTAAAAGCACCGCCATTATTCAGGTTGGAAGCACCGAGATTGCCGTGCGCCCTCTAACGCGCCTTACGCTGACGGAAATAAGCGCCGCGACCGACACCGAAAAACTTAACGTCAACCTTCAGACGGGAAGGGTACGCGTTGAAGTAACCCCCCCCGCGGGGAAGAAAGCGTCCACTACGGTAGCAAGCCCCAGCGCCACCGCTTCCGTGCGCGGCACCGGTTTTGAATTCGACACCAAGAACCTTTTTGTGGAGCATGGGGCCGTAAGCTTCAAAGGGAACAGGGGCGCGGGAATGCTGGTAAACGCCGGAGCGTCCTCACAGGTAAGTACGGAAGGCAAGGCGGCAAACCCGATTGTCATCGCCAACAACAACCTTAGGCCGGCGACGCCGGTTGGCTCTGGTGAAGTAACGGGCGGAGCCCAGGAATCTCCCTCAGTATCCGCCAATCCTAGGACGGGGATGATTTCAATTTATCTGGGCCCTGCAGAATAAAACTTAATGAACTGGAAAAATTTAATTATAGGGTTTGGGGCGGCGTTTTTTTTCTCGTTTTTGTATATACTGGGTGTCTTTGGCCCGCTTGAAAACCGAACATATGACCTGTTCCTCCATTTCCGTTCCAACCGTGAACGTACTTCTGAAGTTACTTTTCTTGACGTAGACGACAACGCCATAGCATATAACGGCGTTTTCCCCTGGCCCCGTTCAATAACCGCGGACGCGCTTTTACGGTTAAAGGAATACGACGCGCGCGCCGCTATTTTTGATATTGAATACATCGACTCCGGCCCCAAGGGGGTAGATACCATTTATCTGAACCAGGGCCTGCCGGCGGACTTTAACCGCAGTTTCCAGGAGATCAATTCCGCGGCTTCTGATATTTTTTCCGCTTTAAGTACCGGCAGATTAAGCCGTGCCGATATTAACAGGTACGCGAATGATTTTTCCGGCATTGTAAAAAACGAGCAGACAAGGCTTTTTAGCCGCGCGCAGGGCGTGGCGCGTGACAACGACCTCTACATGATTCAATCTTCCGCCCTGTTTGGCAGAAGTTGGGCGACATTAAACCTGCGCCCGGAACCTCTCCGCGGCGAACAGGCCGAGCGCCGCCCCATTGCGGAAGAACATTTTGCCTATCCTGTTAATGCCGCGCCCAATACCAATAAGGGAAAATTTATCGATATTCTTCCCGCCCTGCCGGGTTTCGCATTGTCGGCGCAGGGAGCCGGTTTTACCAATGTTGAAATTGACACGGACGGCGTAAGGCGGCGTATCCATCTTACGCAGAATATTAACGACCACTGGTATTTACAGCTTGCCTTCGCCCCCCTGATTAATTTTTTGGGAAGCCGCGGAATTGATCTCCTGGAAACTGCGGTTAAAGTCCG
>NZ_BDHD01000276.1:0-1768 GCF_054786075.1 Treponema sp. R6D11
TTTTTGCGTTTACTCCGAGCTTCCAAAGTTCTTCGTCAAGCTCCTTCATAAAAGCGGATACGCGCGGTTTAATGGTTCCAAAATAATGATCCTCAAGCTCCTGACCCTTTGGCGGTTTTGCGCCGAACAGGGTTCTTCCTGTGTAGATTAAATCAGGGCGTTTAAGATAAATCTCTTTGTCGATAAGGAAATATTCCTGCTCAGGACCGACTGTTGTAAGAACACGTTGCGCCGTTGTGTCGCCGAAAAGCCTGAGTATGCGGATTGCCTGTTTGTCGATTGCTTCCATTGAACGGAGCAGGGGAGTCTTTTTATCAAGAGCTTCGCCTGAATACGAACAAAACGCCGTTGGGATACACAAAGTCCCGTCCTTGATAAACGCAAAAGAAGTTACGTCCCAAACAGTGTAGCCCCTTGCTTCAAAGGTGGCGCGTATGCCGCCTGACGGGAAGCTGGAAGCGTCCGGTTCTCCGCGGACAAGCTCTTTGCCCGAAAACTCCATGATGATTTTTCCGTCGCCTATGGGCGAGATAAAGCTGTCGTGCTTTTCCGCCGTTGTGCCGGTCATGGGCTGGAACCAGTGCGTAAAGTGGGTTGCGCCGTGCTCAACCGCCCAGTTTTTCATCGCATTGGCGACAACATTGGCGATATCAAGCTCCAGATGCGTACCTTTTGACATTGTTTTTTTCAATGCCTTAAAAACATCCTTGGGAAGCCTGTCTCTCATGACAGTTTCATTAAAGACCATACTTCCAAATAAAGCGGGAATGTCTTTCATTTCAATTTCCTCCAATAATAAATTTCTTAAAAATTAGTTAATAAAAAAGGCGCTTATCGGCAAGAAGCCATAAAGCCCCTACCTATAAACGCCTTTGTTTATCCTTTTGAATATTACAAAAAAAGGGATTTTTTGTCAAGTGTTTTTTCGAAAAATTTCTCACAAAGAACACAAAGTAGGATTAAGGGGGTATTGTTCGGGGAAAAGTAGATTTTTCGGCTATTTAGACTGCCTAATCTTTACATGTACTTCGCGGAGTTGCTGTTCTGTAACTTCGCAGGGGGCGTTCATAAGAGGGTCTTGGGCGGAACTGTTCATGGGAAAGGCGACCACTTCGCGGATATTTTCTTCTTCCGCCAAAAGCATGATAATTCTGTCTATGCCGGGAGCCATGCCAGCGTGGGGCGGCGCGCCGTAGTGAAATGCGTTGTAGAGGGCTGGGAATTTTTTCTCAATATCGGTCTTATTGTATCCCGCAATTTCAAAGGCTTTTACCATTACTTCCGGCAGATGATTACGGACTGCGCCGGAAGAAAGTTCTACTCCATTGCAAACAATGTCGTACTGCCATGCCAGAATGTCGAGGGGGTTCTTTGTTTCAAGAGCTTCAAGTCCGCCTTGCGGCATGGAAAACGGATTGTGGGTAAATTCGATTGCGCCTGTTTCCTCGTTTTTGCCGTACATGGGGAAATCAACAATAAAGCAAAATTCGAACTTTTCTTTATTGATAAGATTAAGCTGATTACCCAACGCAGTGCGAATCTGCCCTGCAAGAGTATTTACCTTTGACGGCGCGTCCGCGATAAAAAACAGGGTGTCATTTATTTTAAGCCCCAAGTCTTTTCTGAGAATGTTTTGTTTTTCTTCGGAAAGGAATTTGACTATCGGTCCTTTTAAACTGCCGTCTTCCATAACGGAAATATAGCCTAATCCTTTCATGCCGATTTCTTCGGCAAAGGCAAGCATTTTTTCAAAGAAGGATTTTGACTG
>NZ_BDHD01000277.1:0-1873 GCF_054786075.1 Treponema sp. R6D11
CGTTCCTTCGCTCCTCCTCGTTCTTATTGGTTCATATTTTTCACTTATGATCGCGTTCGCATTAACTGACAGCTTGGGAGTTTTTGCCGCTATCGGTCTTACCTTTAAACAGCCTGTATTCGATACAGCAAGTATAATCCAGAAGATGATTGCGTTTTCCGAAAAAGCCCGCCGCGAAGGTTTGCTTGCTTTGGAAGATGAGCTTGAAGACCTTGAAGATGAATTTATGAAAAAGGGTTTGCGTCTTGTAGTAGACGGAACCGACGCTACAATTATCCGCGATCTTATGGAATTGGAATTAAGCCAAATGCAAGGTCGCCATTCATTCAAAATTAAACTTATTAACATGTGGGCTACTCTTGTACCTGGGTTGGGAATGTTAGGTACAGTTATGGGACTTGTAGGTATGTTACGCAACCTTGATGATAAAGCGTCTATCGGTCCTAACATGGCTCTTGCTCTTATTACAACATTCTATGGGTCTTTGTTTTCTAACGTATACTTTATTCCTTGGGCGAATAAACTTGGCGTATTTGATAATGATGAAGCCGGTATGAAGGAAATGATCATCGAAGGCGTACTTTCAATTCAAGCCGGTGATAATACACGTATTTTAGCAATGAAACTTCTTGCGTATCTTAATCCTGTTGCCAGAATAGCAATGGAAAAAGAAGTCCTTAAGGATTAAAAGAGTATGGCTCGTAAGAAAAAAGCAGCTGAACCTACCCCGAGTACGTGGTTAAATACCTACTCGGACATGATTACCCTTTGTCTTTGTTTCTTCGTCGTTCTTTTTAATCCCGATGATGTTACACAAGCGCAGTTGGATGCTGTTTCAGATTCAGTAAGGCAGGGCGGTATAGGATCCTTGGCGGGCGGTTTTACCCTTTCCGCCGGACGCAATGCGGATTTGGGCAATACAATTATGTCCCTGCCTTCGATGGAACGCGGCAGAGTTATGGGCACTGCCATGCGAAAAGCCATTTCTGTTTTCTCGCCTGAGATTCGTTCCAATAAAATAAAAGTAACTCACGATGAACGCGGTCTTGTAATCACGCTTGCAGGTGACGCATTTTTCTACCCCGCAAGCGCGCGAATAAATATAGAAGCGACAAGAGACATACTTCTGCGGTTGGGGACATATCTTGCGTCTCCCGAATTACGCGGCAGAAAATTCAGGATAGAGGGGCACACCGACGACACCGACGTTGACCCCAATGGTCCCTGGGAAGACAACTGGCAGTTATCTACAGAACGCTCAAGGGCGGTACTTCGCTATCTGTCCGACCTTGGCATAAACGAAAACAATTTCCAAATAGCCGGCTTCGCCGCAACAGCCCCCGTTTCATCTAACGACACCGAAGAAGGGCGCGCCAACAACCGCAGGGTAGACGTTATTATCCTTGATGAAGGTCATCTGTAGGAATTAGTGGTTAGTATATAGCAGTTAGTTTGGTAGTAAGCTAAGATAGGCAACAAGCTCAGTTAACTAACAATAATACTAACAGCTAATTACTATCCACTTCTTAAACAGCTAAATTAAACAACGCGCCTGTAGCGGGTGCGGCGGGAGCGTAAACCCCCACGGACATGGCGGTTTTTATTTGTTTTTGAAGTTGTTCAATTAAGGCGTTAATTCGTTCTTCGTCGGAGCCGTCCAAATTGCCGAATTCCGCCTGAGGTTGGTTTTTCATTTTTGATAATTGCTCAATCATGGTGTCAAGGATTTTTAGTTTGTTGATATTTACGCCTTGAGTACCCTCAGGCGCGGGAGTCCCGGATACATGCTTAAAGTGGGAATATATCAGCATGCCCAGCGAAACGGGAAGAGTCATTCCTCCGTTGCTTGCCTCGCTTATCGCGTAGCCTACGC
>NZ_BDHD01000278.1:0-1873 GCF_054786075.1 Treponema sp. R6D11
ATTTGTACTGAAACTTCAATAACCCGTTTGTCGGTTATAACCCAAAACCCATTTCTCTTAAATCCAAGAATAGCGGCAAAGACTCTTCGAATCGAACCAAGTAACTGCTCAATTGGGTTTGAACTGCCAGCCCACAGTTCCGCCTCAATCTCCATTACCAGTTTTTCGTTTTCTGCGAGCGTAAAGCCCGACTTTAATGTTGACATTTAAGTCCTCCTAAAAATTTATATAACACTATCATGCGATAGCATTTCTCACACATAATTGTTTTAAACAGTACAAATAACTATTAAACAATTATTCCAACGGCGGGAAGTACCCGATATTATCGCGCCCTGATCTTTCCATTAAGTAAACTTCAACCTCAATAGGCAGCCATGCTCTTCCAAAATCTGTGGGCAGACGCGAAGTGTATGTAAAACTGTAAAGACCTGTCGGGGTATCGACAACGCCCTTGATAAGCTCTCCTATGCCGCGCGGACGATAAAGGCTCATTGCCT
This sequence comes from Treponema sp. R6D11, assembly GCF_054786075.1. Lineage (NCBI taxonomy): Bacteria > Pseudomonadati > Spirochaetota > Spirochaetia > Treponematales > Treponemataceae > Treponema > Treponema sp. R6D11. The sequence continues at coordinate 501 of NZ_BDHD01000278.1, forward strand.
GTCCGCCTGTTTCCCTGCATAAAAATTCGATACTTTCGGAAACTTGACCGCCGCCGATTATGATGGCGTTAAACACTATGCCGTTATTCGCGAGGTAAGCTGACATTTCTTTAAGACTGTACTGTTCAAACGCCAAATCGCCTAATCCGCCTGAACCGATATATACTACAGATCTTTTGGGGGCGGCGGTTAAAAGATCGCTTGCCGCAAGGCGCAACCCTAAATCGAAACGCCAACGACTAGTATTGTCAGCAGCGCCCCGTACGGCATTTTCAAGGGAATTGGCGTGTTGTTCTCTTTTTGGTTGAGCCGCTGCGGAAATTACTGAAACTATTTTTGAATTACCCATTTCCTGTATGGCGCGGTTTATATCCCTCGCCGATGCGGTAAGGTCGTCGCGCATACGCGCGGTTGTATCTGAGCGTTCTACAAGAAGGGAAATATCCGCGCCGCGAGTGCGATAACCGGGAACATACAATACCTGCTCCGCCACAGGTAAACTATTTTCTGTTAAAAGGAAGTTGTTGTTATCAAGCCCCAAAATTGGGCGGCGAAGTCTGTCCTCTACTGTAAGTTCTACAGTTACTTTGGGGAATTTACTCGAGTCAATATCGCGTATCTGCACAAATAAGCCGGAGGCAAGATCGTCAAAGCGGGTTAATATGTTTACTTCGCTTGCGTTGAAGTTTGTGGTAAGTATATTGCCGTTACTATCAATTTCCGCGCAAGTAATGCGGAGGCGCTCTCCTCCGGCAAGTCCCAATTCGCGGACAATCGCGGAATCGGGGTTTATTTGCAAAATTCTGTTGGCGTCGGCTACAAGTATAGTGCCGTCGGAAAGGAATCTCATGCTTTCAGGTCCTTTTAAACCTTGCGCGGCAAGACGCCCTAAATAGTTTCCGTTTGTATCAAACATATAAATTACTTTTGCCGCGCTTTCGGCAATATAAATTTTTCCGTTATAGGCGGCTATCCCCGTAGGTGAAAGCAAACCGGGAAAAACCGCGCTCTTTTTACCAAAGGAAAGAATATAAACTCCGTCAGGATCAAATTTTGAAATTCTGCTGTTGCCGTAATCTACAACATACAGGTACCCTTCTTCATCTATCGTAAGATGCTGTGGACCGACAAATTGCCTGTCGCCCAAACCTTTTGAGCCGATATACGCCTGCCAGTCTCCGTTGCTATTAAGAATACTTACTCTGCCGCCTCGGTATTCGGACACATACATACGCCCGTCTAGTCCGCGAGCTAAATCATAAGGACGATCAAAACCGTTAAGGGGACCTCTTTTTCGATCCCTGATTAATCCGTTTACGTCGATTTTTACAAGTTCATTACTGCCGTACGCGACCACCCATACAGTGCCGTCA
>NZ_BDHD01000279.1:0-1727 GCF_054786075.1 Treponema sp. R6D11
ACCGGCGGGGGGACAGGAGGGCATATTTATCCCGGGCTGGCGGTTGCGGCGGAGTTAAAAAAACTGCTTTCCGACCGTGAGTTTCAGTTGTTTTGGATTGGTTCCTCCGCCCATTTGGATCGTTCTCTTGTAGAAGAAGCTGGAATAAAATTTTTCAGTATCCCTTCAGGAAAATTAAGACGTTATTTTTCGTTTCGGACTTTTGTCGATTTTTTTAAAATTATCGGCGGTTATTTTGCCGCGCGTAAAATATTGAAAAAACAAAGAACTCTGTTTCTGTTTTCCAAAGGCGGTTTTGTAAGCGTGCCTCCTTGCATGGCGGCTGCGTCTTTGGGCATAAAAGTTTTTACGCATGAATCGGATTTTAGTCCGGGGCTTGCCACAAAAATTAACGCCCGTTACGCCGTCCGTACAAAGGGAAGAATATTTATCGCCTACGAAGAAACAGAGCGGTTTTTCCGCAAAGCGTTTCGTGATCACATAACGGTTAGCGGTAATCCCGTGCGAAGCGTTTTTCATAACGCCGATGCCGCAAAGGGCAGGGCGTTTTTAGGAGTTGATGAAGATGAGCGGATTCTTTTAGTTCTTGGCGGCAGTCAGGGAGCCGTTGAAATAAACGAGCTTATCCGCGCCGTTCTGCCTGAGCTTACAAAGATTTACACTGTCGTACATCAAACGGGACCGAATCTTACATGGGATATTCCGGCAAGCAAAAGATACAAACCTTTTCCGTACATCAAAGATGAAATGCCCCATGTAATGGCGACCGCAGAGCTTGTTATGGGCAGAAGCGGAGCCGGTATTTGGGAGTGGGCTGTTTTAGGAAAGCCAATGCTGTTGATACCGCTAAGAGGTTCAGGTACAAGAGGAGATCAGGTTGAGAACGCCAATTACTTTAGGCGTGCGGGAGCCGCGCAGGAGTTAGGTGAAAATATAACGCCGTGGGCGTTGATAAGCGCGGTTAATTCATTCGCGCAGGACGAGGAAAAAAGAAAAAATATGTCTGCCGCATCAGCGAAAATAGGGGAGAGGGACGGCTCTGTAATTATAGCGCGCGAGCTTGCAGATGAATTTTCGCGGCATTTCGGAGGATACAGGTGAGCTTTTCCATAATTGATATTGTTTTTGTGGGACTAATTGGGCTTTTTATGATCCGCTGTTATCTGAAAGGTTTTGTAAGTGAGCTGTTATCTATGGCGGCTGTGGTGCTTGGACTTCTTGCGGCGTTATTTTTTCATAAGAACGGAGGCGAGTTTTTAAAAAACCAATTTTGGCACGATACAAATATCGTAATTTTAAAAATACTGGCGTTTGTCATTTTATTTGTTTTTGTTTTTGTAGTTGTTAAAATAATAGAAAAAATGCTAGTCAATATTATTGATGAAGTAAGCCTAACAAACGCCGATAGTTATCTTGGGATAATTTTCGGCTTGGCGGAAGGCTTGGCGGTGGTAAGTTTAATACTTTTTTTGTTAAAAATACAGCCGCTTTTTGATTCAACCCAAATGTTAAATGACAGTATTTTTGCGCGTTATTTACTGCCCTTGATTACAGGAAAGGAGAAAGTTTCAAGTGTTTGAGAATATAATCGAACAAAGCGCCGTTCTCCAGTTACGCGACGATATTCTGTCAAAAAGAGACGCTCCAAGTATGCTGTTTTTTGGTCCGTCGAACAGCGGAAAAGGCAGTGCGGCGTTGGAGTTGGCTCGTGTTCTCTCTTGCGAAGA
>NZ_BDHD01000280.1:0-1717 GCF_054786075.1 Treponema sp. R6D11
GTTATAAACAGGAATTTGATGCCGTTATTGACGATCGCTTGCCGTTTAAGCATTGAAGATATATATTCGTCTGGAATGTCGATATCTGTGAATACATCTAGGTCTGGTTTCCATTTGATGAATGTGCCAGTTTTTTTGCTATCTGCTTTTTCTTTTTGTAGCCCGCCAATGTTTTCACCTTTTTCGAAGTGAAGAGAATATTTATAGCCGTCGCGAAGGACGATAACGTCCATATATTCGCTGGCATATTGGGTTGCACAGGCGCCGAGCCCGTTTAATCCGAGAGAATATTCATAGTTTTCGGCTTCGTTATTAGAATATTTTCCGCCCGCGTATAGTTCGCAAAAGACCAGATCCCAGTTGAACCTGCCTTCTTTTTCGTTATAATCTAAAGGGATTCCGCGCCCAAAATCTTCCACGGATATTGAGCAATCTGGGAATTTTGTTATTTTTATTGTGTCGCCAAAGCCTTCGCGTGCTTCATCGATTGAGTTAGAAAGAATTTCGAATACGCTGTGTGCGCAACCTTCTAATCCATCGCTGCCAAAAATAACACCTGGGCGTTTTCGGACTCTATCTGCGCCTTTTAAACTTGATATACTACTGTTGTCATAAGAATTTTTCATGATATAGATTTTATCAAAAGGGGAGAGGAGTTGTCAAGTGCTAATGTTTTACTTGCAATTTATGGTAAAATATGGTATAATATAATTCTTGATATGTCTGGGGGAATATTTATGAAATTTGTTTCTGCACAAACAAGAAGAAAGCTATCGATAGCGGCTAAGAACAGACCGCCCGTTAGTGAGGCAACTAGAGAAAAGTTGCGCATTGCTGGGAAGAAGCGCGCGCCGATAACTGAAGAAACTAGGAAGAAGTTGTCTGCTTCTGCGAAGAAAAGGCGTACACCGATGAGCGCGGATGCTAGAAAGAAATTGTCTGATATTGCAAAAGGGAGAACTCTTAGCGAGGAGACGAAGAAAAAGTTGTCGCTGATGCGGAAGGGTTCGAAGCATACTGAAGAGACTAGGAAAAAGATCGCGGAGAAGGCTAAGGGCAGGAAAATTTCGGCAGAGACGAGGGAGAAGATTGCTCGTTCGCACATGGGGATGAAGCATACGGATGCAACGAGGCAGAAGATGAGCGAGATTAGGTTGCGTAAGGAAGCGGAACATAGAGAAGCGATGTACGGTACGCAAGATAAGAATTTAAAATATACGAAGCGGGGCGATTTATAATTAAGGGCCATCTGGCTCTTTTTTATTTGGCAATTTACTATTGCATTTTTATTTTCGTAGTGGTATAATTCTTTTATGAAAAAATCAAAACTAATATCAATAATACTTTTAACAGCTGTTTTATCTTCGGGGCTTACTTATTATTTTTCTAGAGGAACTAGCAATTATGCGCTTGTTGACAGGGCGCGGACGATGCTTGAGGAAAAATATTATGAGAAAATTGATGATAAAAAAGCAGTTGAAGGGATGCTATATGGGCTTGCCGGCAGTATGGGAGATCCTTATACTAGCTATTTAACGGAAAAGGAATATGAATACTTCGAACAAATCGTATCGGGGACTTATTCGGGGCTTGGGATATCTATATCTGGAAACGACGATGATAATTACATCACGATAGTAACGACAGTTGCTAACACGCCGGCGGGTGATGCTGGGCTTAAGACGGGCGATAACGGCATCAAATTCCTGTTTATAAA
>NZ_BDHD01000281.1:0-1819 GCF_054786075.1 Treponema sp. R6D11
TTTATGCAATTTATTTTTTTCATCAAGCTCTTTAACTTCTTTTACAACCGCTAAAGGCGGCAAAATGGCTTTTGCCACTCTTGAAGATTACAACGGCGAAATTGAAGTTACGTTTTTTTCGGGTCCGTGGGAAAAGTGCCAGCATCTTGTTGACGATTCAGTCGTTATATTAAAAGGAAAAATTGATTATCAAAAAGATAAAGACAGATACAGTTTCTTGGCAGACGGCGTTATAAGCAAACAGGAAGTACCATCGGTTGTAAAAGAAGTTAAAGAGCTTGATGAAAAAAATAAATTGCATAAAAACACATGGCTTTACATGGCGGATTTGAAAAGCTCATATATCTTGCAGGCGAAAAAAGGAAATTACACGGTTATAGGTTTCTTAAAATCGCTCAGGGATTTTAAGGATAAAAATGGAAATGACATGGCGTTTGGAACATTGCAGGATTTTGAAGGAGAAATCGATCTTGTATTTTTCTCAAAAGTATACGCCGATTGCCGCCACTTGCTTAAACTTGATGAGATGATCGCCTTAAAATCGGGCATACCGGATTCGTTTGAATCTCCAAACAAGTTTGTCTGTCCAAGCTGTTTGTCTTCTTTCATTTTTTGGGCGTACTCTATCGCCTTTTCCATATTTCCGGCAAGAGTTTCACGAGACACCTTAAAATCATCAAACGCCCCTGTTTGAATAAGCAGTTCTATAACTTTTTTGCTTACGGCTTTTATGTCCACCCTATCCAAAAAATCCATAAAACTTTTATAATGTCCGTTCTGCCTGCCCCGAACAATTTCATCGGCGGGAGCATCGCCTACGCCTTTAATTCCCAAAAAACCGTATACGATTCTGCCGTCCACTACGGTAAAAAGTTTGTCTGAATAATTTATATTGGGAGGATCGACGCTGATTCCCATTTTACGGGTTTCGACAATGCTGTATAAAAGCCTGTCGGTGCTTTTTATTTCGACTATCAATGTAGCCGCCATATATTCCGCCGGAAAATTAGCTTTAAGGTAGGCGGTTTGATACGCTAACACCGAATAAGCAGCGGCGTGGCTTTTGTTAAATCCGTAACCTGCAAACGGAACAAGCATGTCAAAAATAGCTCCGGCTCTCTGTGCCGAGTACCCCTGTTTTGCCGCACCCTCCAAGAACGGAATTTTTTCTCCGTCAAGAATTTCTTTTTTCTTTTTTCCCATGGCTCGGCGAAGAAGGTCGGCTTTTCCCATGCTGTAACCGGCTATTATTTTTGCCACTTCCATAACTTGTTCCTGATAAACAATAACGCCGTAAGTTTCTTTAAGTATTCCTTCAAGACTAGGATCGGGGTAAGTTATCGGCGCTTTTCCGTTTTTACATTCCACAAAGCGTGGAATAAATTGCATAGGTCCCGGTCGATACATGGCGTTTAATGCCGTTAAGTCTTCTATTGAAGTTGGTTTTGTCTGCCTTAAAATATCCTGCATTCCGTCTGATGCAAATTGGAAAACGGCGTGGCTTTTTCCTTCACCTAACATCTTAAAAGTTTTTTTGTCATCTTCGGGTATGTCTTCTATGTTAAAATTGGAATATTTACCGCCACGCTGACGGATTAATTCCTTTGAATGTTTTATGATGTCAAGGTTTTTTAATCCCAGAAAATCCATTTTAACAAGCCCGCATTCTTCAAGAAAGTTCATGCTGTACTGCGTAGCGATATTGCCGCCCTTCTCTTCCCTTTCCTGAAAAAGCGGCACTAATTCAATCAGCGGTTTTTTCCCAATTACGATACCTGCGGCGTGTATGCTTGAATGGCGGTTAAGCCCTTCTAATTTA
>NZ_BDHD01000282.1:0-1807 GCF_054786075.1 Treponema sp. R6D11
ATACGAAGGCGTGTCGGGGCGCGTATGCAATATCGAATGGGACAGCACGAAGCCCAACGGCACTCCGCAGAAACTGCTTGATATTTCCCGCATAGCCAACTTGGGTTTTTCGCCTAAGATTGGGCTAAGCAAAGGAATAGAGCTTGCATATAACGACTTTTTGCAAAAAAAAAATTAAGGTTTAAAGGAGAAGAAAATGAGCGAAAACACGCAAATCCAAAACGAGGAAGAAATAAGCCTTCTGGACTTATTTACGGTAATATTGCGTTACCGGAAACTTATCATCATCGTTACCCTGGCGGCTGTCGTGATTGCCGTCGCAGGATACTTTGTATATCCTCTATATCAAGTTTCGGAAGCAAAAAAAGGTATAAAAACTCAGGGGATAATGAAGGTTGAAGTCGCACAAAAAGCGCAAAGTTACATGTCGCAAACATTGGAAAGTTTTATCCTTAGCCCGGATAATATTTACAATTCGCTGTATAAGGCAGGAATGAAAAACTTTTCTTACAGCGGCGGTTCCATACCTTTGAACGATAAAAATAGGGCGACGATTATGTACTTGATCAACCTGTTTTGGATTCAAAATATGGATTTAAACGGGGAAGAATACGCTAAAAAAGACGTAAATAAAATTTTCAACGTAAAAAGAACGGGACAGGTTGTAGAGGTAACGCTTAAAGAAACAGACGCGAAAGTGATAAAGAATTTCATGGAAAACATCTACGATTTATCTAAAACAGGCGTGGAAGAAAATATGCGCGGCAACGCTAAACTGATGGTAAACAACTATGAACGCCTGTTGAATCTGCCTAAAAAATCAGAATCCGTGCAGATGATGTTGGAAAGGGATTTTGACACCTTTGTTTTTTTAAGCGATTTTCTTGACGGCAAGGAAGCCGTGGTAAAGCTCGCGGGCGAGCCCGTATTAGCCGAAACTCCTGTGTCCTTGATTTTGTTTCAAAACCAATACCCAAGAAAAGGAATAATGATAGGTTTTGCTGGATTGTTTTTATCCATCGCGCTTGCCTTCTTACTTAACGTTATCCGTAACGTAAAACAGGATAAAGAGGCGATGAAGAAAATTAACGAGGCTATGGGGAATTCTGGCGACAAATGACCAATATTTCACTGCCACTGGAATGATGCCTATTTTAAGTATTTTTCCCCCTGCACAGGTAAAATTATTTAATAATATTACCCCTATACAGGTAAAATTATTTAATTTATACTAGATTATCATGGAAAGGGATTTATACCATAAAATTGTCGAACATCTTGATAAAAAAGAACATACGATTATCACAGGCGCAAGGCAAACCGGAAAATCAACATTATTAAAGCAAACGGCGGATTATTGCGGTAAAAAGAATAATCCGGCGGTGTTTCTTAATCTTGAAAATAAGGATATTTTAACCGAAATTGAACAATCGCCCCTAAATTTAATGAAGTTCCTTCCGGATACGGATAAAAAGGTCATGGTCTTTATGGACGAAGTTCAATATTTATCCGATCCTTCTAATTTTCTAAAGTTAATTTATGACGAATATAAAGACAAAATAAAGATAATCGCCACCGGAAGCAGCGCGTTTTATATCGACAGGAAATTTAACGATTCGTTGGCGGGCAGGAAACAGATTTTTTATCTGCCTACATGCTCTTTTGATGAATATCTGAAATTTATCGGCGCGGACCAACTGCTTGACGAACTTAATCAGATAAAAAAGAAAACGACATATAAAAGCCTTGCGCTTCAATTAATAAAAAAAGAATATGATAACTATATCATATACGGCGGTTATCCCGC
>NZ_BDHD01000283.1:0-1791 GCF_054786075.1 Treponema sp. R6D11
TAAGCTTGGGGATTTTAAGGGCGATCTTTCTCGCCGCTTCACGCGCCTCTTTTTTAAAATCGTTTCTTTCCAAGGCGCAGGAAAGCCAGGAACAGCTTTACCATAATGTAGGCGAGCGTTTCAGCAACCGGGAATCGGCCGATAGCCGCGAAGCGGACGGCAGGGAAGAGGGAGAAATCGCTTCGTTGCGAGGTGAAATTAACGCGCTTTTGGGAGTGTCCAAAGCCGCCATGGACGAGCTTTCAATCTTAAAAGACGAAAGGCGGATGATTTCCGCCGGGTTTGGAGCGGACGGCAACCCCCAAAAACAGATTCAAAACCTGAAGAACCGCATAACCGAAATTAGGGAGAACCTTCGCAACCTGTACAGGACTTTCGGGGCGCAGGCCGCCGGGATTATGGACTCGGAAATCCTGCCAGAGCGGAAATATTTTATTGATACAATCGTTACTGCCGAAGACTCCGAGATCATCGGCAGGGCGGTTAAGATGAACCAGACGATAATCGAGTATGAAAGCACCATCGGCAAGCTTTCGGCGTCCCTCGCTATAGACGAGGAAAACGCCAAGATCGAGAAATTCCAAAGATCAATCGAGGAGAAAAACATCCGTATTAACGAATTGAAAAGGGCGATTGACGATCTTGAAGACAATGTCCGCGACTCCCAGGCGTATATACAAGAATTGCAAAAACAGCTATAGTTTACTTATGCCTGTAAAAAAAGTAAAACCAAAAGCAAAACCAGCGGTAAAATCAAAAACTTCGGCGAAGGCAAAGCCCGCCGCGAAACAAGCGGCAAGACCGGCGGTTAAATCCGCAGTAAAGCCCGCATCGGGCAAAGCCCACGTTTACGACGAATCAAAAATAAAAACTCTGTCCTCGCTTGAACACATCAGGTTGCGGACGGGAATGTATATCGGCCGTCTTGGAGACGGTTCCAATCCAGACGACGGCATTTACGTCCTGTTAAAAGAAGTAATAGACAACGGCGTCGATGAATTCATCATGGGCAACGGAAAAAATATTGATGTTTCGATAAAGGACGCCGCGAAAGCCGGGGCGGCTACCGTAAAGGTACGCGACTATGGGCGCGGAATCCCGCTTGGAAAATTGGTCGAATGTGTTTCAGTAATCAACACGGGCGCGAAGTACAACGACGACGTGTTTCAGTTTTCGGTAGGGCTAAACGGAGTGGGGACAAAGGCGGTTAACGCGCTTTCCATTCACTTTAGGGTGGTCGCGGTTCGTAACGGCGAATTTGCGGAGGCGATTTTTCAAAGAGGAAAATTGCTAAACAGCCGCAAGGGAAAGTTAAAAGAAAAAATAAAAGACGGGACAATGGTTGAATTTACGCCAGACCCGGAAATTTTTAAGGATTATCTGTTTAACGTAGAGTTTATCGAAAAGCGGATGCAAAATTACGCCTACCTTAACGCGGGGCTTACCCTGGCGTTTAACGGCAAACGTTTTGTGTCAAACCGCGGGTTATTCGACCTTTTAAAAGAGGAAACCGGCGACGACAGCCTGTATCCCATCGGCTACTACAAGGGCGATCATTCGGCGGGCGGCCAGTTGGAAATCGCCTTTACGCACACGAACAATTATGGCGAGGAATATTTTTCCTTTGTAAACGGACAGTACACCTCGGACGGCGGCACGCACCTTTCCGCTTTTAAGGAAGGGTTCTTAAAAGGAATTCAAACCTATTACAAAAAAGACTACAAAAGCGAGGACGTGCGCGAAGGCACCACCGCCGCAATAGCGATAAAATTAAAAAATCCCGTCTTTGAA
>NZ_BDHD01000284.1:0-1786 GCF_054786075.1 Treponema sp. R6D11
TTGCTCGTCTTCTACTAAAAGCCTATATTCTATATTGGCTGCGACTTTGAGGTCTTGTTCTCTGGTAAGCCAGTTGAGTGTAGGCATAATTTAGTTATTCTTTTCTTAAACTAATAATAACAGAATACTATTTTTTTCGCAACCTTGATATTTTTATGTTGTTTTTACTAAAAAATGGCTATAATTTGGAAAGGACGCCGTAATTTTTTTACGGCAACTTGTAAATTTCTTACCTTTTGTTTACGATAGTATATATATGTTGTGTTTTTATTCTGTCAAGAATTATCGGGGTTTCAAAGATGCTATAACGCTCGATCTTACCTCGTCCAATTATGGATTTAATGAGGAATGTGTTAAAGATGGGTATGCTCATAAAGCTTTGATTTACGGTTATAACGGGGTAGGGAAATCAAATTTTGGCTTGGCGATAATGGATATTATTATCAATTTAACAGATAAAGAAAAAAGCCTTCTACTAACCAACAACTATTGGAATGCAGAAAGCGGTAGCGATTTAGTAGAATTTAATTATAAATTTAAATTTAAGGAAGTTGTGATTGAATACCAGTATGGAAAAAATGCGCCTGAATCTATTCGGTACGAGCATTTATTTATAAATGATAAATGTGTTGTTTCTTATAATCGAATTAAAGGCGAACCGTTAGAAATTAACTTACCAGGTGCTCAGACGTTGAATAAAGATATCAGCAAAATAACAATTTCAGTATTAAAATATATAAAATCAAATGCCGCATTGGAACAATCTGTTGAAACAACGGCACTTTTATCTTTTTTTGATTTTGTTGATCGAATGTTGTTTTTTCGTAATCTTGATGATAGAAGTTATGTTGGATATGAGATAGGTGTTCTTCAATTACTTGACGGTATAGTAAAGAAAAATCATTTTGATGATTTTAAATCTTTTTTAGCAAATGCAGATGTTCCAGCAAATATAATATTTACAAAAATGGATAATCGGACATTATTCTTTTTTAATTATGAAACAGCACATAGCAATAAATCCGTAATTGATTTTTTCCAGAATTGTTCTACTGGAATGAAATCATTAACAGTTTTATTTTTTTGGTTGCAAAATGCGATATACAATGAAAAACCGCCTTCCTTTATATTCATTGATGAATTTGACGCTTTTTATCATCAGCGTTTGTCTGAATATGTTATAAATATTATAAAAAAAATAAATGACTGTCAATTTATTCTTACTACGCACGATACTGGGGTAATGTCAAATGATATTATGCGTCCTGATTGTCTTTTCTTGATGTACAAGGATAAAATTAAATCCTTATCATCATCGACAGATAAAGAATTGCGGTTTGCCCATAATATAGAAAAAATGTACCGTGCGGGCGCTTTTGATGAGTAATACTATATTGCTCGTTTTTGAAGGAGAAAAAATTGAAGGACAATTATTTAATAGCATTGAGAAAATATTTTTCTCGAATCCCAATGGACAACAAATAATTAGAAGCAGTTTTAAAGCTGAAATTTATCAACTTTGGAAAAAAATAAAGGATGATGATGCTCTTGATGTTGTAGAAGTTCTCAAAGAAGAACCTAGCTCAGATATTAATAATCTTGCAAGAAAAGATGTGTCAGAGGTACACCTCTTTTTTGATCATGACGGTCATTCCCATTCAGATGCAATGTTACCACAAGAATACAATGAAATGATAAATAAATTACTTGAAACTTTTGATAATGAATTTGATCAAGGAAAACTTTGGCTTAGTTATCCTATGACAGAAGCCATTAAACATTGCAC
>NZ_BDHD01000285.1:0-1671 GCF_054786075.1 Treponema sp. R6D11
CTTTTATAACCGATATAATTTCATCGATTATTTTGTTATGAGACTTTTCGAAAATAGTATAAAGAGGGAGAGCCATATCGCCTACTCCGCTGGAGATTGCGAGCCCTGTCCTACTATCGCCGAAGTCTATACCTAATAACATTAAGCAAAGTATATCACTATTTATTTTTAATGTCAACCGTTTTGAGCAAAAATTTTGCACTATTTGCAAGAAAAAGAGCAAATTTTGCGTATGGTTTTCAAAATCGACCAAGACATATAGGTAAGATGATATAATACCTAGCATATATTAGATTAAGGAGGAGAGAATGAACCAGATTACAGACATATCTTTATCCGCCGTTGTAGTTGGGCTTTGCGGGATAATCGGGCAGCTTGGCGTGCCTAAAAAGTTATTGCCGTGTTTTAGCATAGCGATTGGTATAGGGCTGCAGTTTATGGTGTCGGCGACCGCAAACATAGGAACAAAGATATTAGCAGGCATAACACTTGGGCTAACTGCTTCGGGGTTATACTCAAGCACGAAGAACACGACTGAATATTTTAATAATAAAAAAAGAAAATAGAGGAGCGAAATAATGAAAACAAAACAACAATGCTTAGAATGGTTTAAAAAAGAACTTGGCAAAAAGGTCGATTATGACGGAGTTAACGGCGTTCAATGCGTCGACGGCGTGAAAGCGTTTTTGGCGTTTGTGTGGGATAAAAAAATTCCAGCCATGGGAAACGGCAAAGACGTCGCAAACAATGCTAAAAAAATGGGGCTAACTGCAAAAACGGATACAGGAGTATACGTATGCTCGACGGATAATTCAAAATATGGGCATACTTTTATTATAATCGACGGGTATGTTTATGAAGAGAACGGCAACGGCAAAAACGGCGGGTATCAAAAGGTTAAATACAACTCGTCGGTCACAAGATTCAAAAAGCCAACCAAATATCCTATTGGGAACATTTCCGGTGGCGCAACAAGCAGTGCAACGCCTACGACTTTTCCAGAATTAAAACAGGGTAGCTCGGGGGCGAGTGTGAAAATTCTGCAGGCTGCGCTTAATGTGAACGGAGCGAAACTTACAGTGGACGGCGTGTTTGGCGCGAAGACAAAAGAGGCAGTTATATCTTTTCAAAAATCTAAGAAATTAGTTCAAGACGGCGTTGTCGGCGCGAAAACTTGGGCGGCATTGGGAAAATAAAAGTTGACAACAAAGGTTTCGTATGATAAAATATCCCTATAAAAAAGCAGAAAAAGGGAGCGAAGATATAAATGGAATTTGAATCAAAAATGGACAAAGCGATATCAATTTTGGAAGAGGATTATAGCACCGTCCGCGTCGGCAGGGCTAACCCGAAGCTATTGAACAAGGTTGAGGTAGATTATTATGGCTCGCCAACGCCGATAACGTCTGTTGCGACAGTTTCTGTCCCTGAGCCGCGCATGCTTTTGATACAACCGTTCGACATCAACTCTCTTGGAGACATAGAAGCGGCGATTATAGCTGCCGAGATCGGGCTATCACCTGCAAACGACGGCAAAGTTCTGCGTATCGTTTTCCCTCCTTTGACCGAAGAGAGAAGAAAAGAGATAACTAAAGATTTGTCAAAATCTGCGGAGAACACGAAAATCGCTATCAGGAACGTGCGAAGAGATGGCATGGAATCGTATAAAAA
>NZ_BDHD01000286.1:0-1774 GCF_054786075.1 Treponema sp. R6D11
GTCTAACGCAGATAACATGATGATGGAAATTTCTTTAAAGCAGATTGGGGCGGAAAAGGTAAATCCCTGTACGCGAAAAACTGTTTCTTCTTCGCCTTTTTCCCAAAAATGAGTATCCGCTTTTTCAAGCCACTTATAAATAAACGGAAATTGTTTTTTGTATGGAAAATGCTCTGTAAAGGGAACTAAATGCAGTTTTCTGTAGGCGGCTGTATTTATTCCTTTTTCAAAAAGTAAAGCAGAATTGTAATCGACGCGGTATTTTTCGTTGGCATTTGGATTTTTTGCGCTATCCTTGCGACCGTCGTCATTCCCGATTAAAAAAGGAACGTCTTTTTCGGAAAGATACTCCAAAAGTTCTTTTACTATCAACCATGAATTTTGATCATCGCGGTATGTGGTATGCCAATAAATTCTGGGAACAAACGCCGTTTCCGACCACACTACAAGCAAGGGTTTGGGAACGGAAGAGAGGGCTTTATCGGAAAGACGGATTAATTTTTCCAGATCTTTGCGGTATCCTTGATTTACCTGCCAATCGGAAGGAGCATTTGATGCTTCCCATGGGTCGGTGTTGTGCTGAATCAAGGCAATGGGCGCGTTTGGATAGGTAGAAAAATCTTTTATGTTGATAAAACCAAAAATAAAAGCGGACGCAAGAGCGGCAACCCAAATTATGGCGGAGATTTTTTCTTTACGGAAAAAAGCCGCAAACGAATTTTTTAAGTCGGGCAATTTTAAATTGTTAATAGCCTGCGCCAGCCAGAAAGACGGGAAAGTAACAAGAGCGGAAACTCCCCATACGCCCGTTATACTTGCTATTTGAATAAGCGGTATTACGCGCCATTGTGAGTAGCCTGTTACTCCGTAGGAGTACCCAAAAAATCCTTTAGTGCGTAAATATTCATAGGCAAGCCATATAACCAATTGAACAAGGTAGCCGCGCTTTGGAAAAAGAATTAATGCAAGTTTTAAAAGGACAAAAACGGCAGCTAAATAAACAAGATAAATACTGTAAACGATTGTTCCTGCAAGAGGGTGAAATTTTGCGAGCCAGTAATTAAAAAGGCTGTATGCGATTACGCCGTAAATAGCGCCGTAACCAGCGCATGATAATAAATTACTTTTACTAATGACAATAAGAATTGGAATATATGCAAACCACGCAAGAAATGACAACCCATTAATAAAAACTATATTAGGAAAAGATGCGGCAAAAAGAATTGAAGCTAAAAAAATAAGCCCCAACCGGATTAATATACCTTTAACCCGGTTGTATTTTGATTCCATTTGTTATTTTTTTGATTTTTTGTCGTCGTTTATTGCCCATACAGCTTGTTTTAATTCGCGACCTGAACGGAAAGCGACAGCGCCGTGTGAGCGAATAGCGATGGTCTCGCCTGTTCTGGGGTTTCTTGCCCTTGGGCGGGCTTTTCGTACTTTTACTTCAAAAGTGCCAAAACCGCGCAATTCTATAACCTGACGTCGCATAAGGGCGTCTTTCATTTCATCAATGAAAAGATCAACAACATTGCGAAGTTCCGTGCGGGTCATTCCCGTTTTTTCGTAGAGAGCGTCTACGATATCAACCTTTGTAAATTTTTTCATTGCCATATTACTGCGCCGCCTTCATCGCATTATAATAACGCTGCATTCTTGATTTCTTGCGAGCTGCAGCGTTCTTTTTAATAATTCCCTTTCCGGCGGCTGTATCAATTTTTTTGATCATTTCTTTTAATGCCGCGCTTGCTTGGGGATCTTTCTTCTGCGCCAA
>NZ_BDHD01000287.1:0-1761 GCF_054786075.1 Treponema sp. R6D11
GCTGTAATGCTTTCATATTCAGAAACCTTTGGGAAGGCAAGATTATAACGATCCCCGCGAAAAGTAAAAAGAATTTTTATGTCGGACGGAGCGTCAACTCTTAAATAATTACGATCCAGATTTTTATATAACGAAGCGGGAGTCTTGCAATAAATAAGATCTTCTTTTTGCGCTATTAATTCCGCGGTAAAATCTATCACCTGCCCGCGGTAATTAAACATAATCGGCAATTTTGTATGTGGTTTTAACTTGCCTAAAGGTTTATCACAGCGAAAAACCAATTCTTCGCCCGCCTTCTGATCAAGTTTAAAAATATACTCTACTCTATCCCTCATATGCATTAAAGAAATTTTTTCTTCAAATATCGCGTTAAAAAGGAATTCTTTTTCTATTCGCCCTACAGGTGTTGACATAAAATTTTAATAAAACCTCTCATAAGGATAAAAGTCATTTCGGTATATCGATTCTTTTTCTTCAACATTGCGGTCTTTCGGTTCTTCAAGAAGCAATTCTTCAAATATCCATCTCCCAGACGTTTTAACTTCTCCGTCTTCTCCCTTGCTCTGTCTTGACGTGTACCTGATATACAATTCCCCTGTAATTCCCTGATCTTTTCCGATAAACCGAATCAAAAAAGAAACAGCGCCGTCCGCCTCTTCTCTACCGCCGCCAAGCCTGAAACTTAACGGAGAAATAACATCAAGCGATGATAAAAGGCTTTGTCTTAAAACAGAGTCAATAGAGGCAAGAGCGGAATTTTCCATATTTCCCGATAAAAAAGCCGAACCTATATAATTCGCGAAAGAAAAAGCGGCGTCTGAGGCGGTTCCCTTGCCAAGTTCTCCAATTACAATATCAATCGGGTAGCGCGGCGCTTCTCCCCTTTTCGGACGCAGTAATTCTTCGGGAATGGAACCCCTAGCTACCCTGTCCATCTGTTCCTGAGAGAAGGCAAACATCGAGATAGATAAAAATAAGGCTAACGCCGACAGGCGTATACTGAATTTACACACTACTTTATATTCTAGTAAAAAAAAATAAAATTATCTATAATTTCACTAATAATGAAGAAAAATACCGAAAATCCTTTGATTGATAAAGACACTCACCCTATAAGGGACATTTTATGGGGACATGTTTATATGACTGAAAATCAGGCTAAATTGACAGAATCCGCCCCTTTTATGCGCCTAAATAGGATTATGCAGTTAGGTCCTGTATACCTTGTCTATCCCGGGGCAACGCATACAAGGGCAAGTCATTCAATAGGCGTCTACCATTTAGGCAAAAGACTGTTAAAAAACCTTTCGGAACGAGGAGCCGAAGAGTGGCTGACAAACGAAGGGAAAAATTCCTTCCTTGCCGCTTGCCTGCTCCACGATCTTGGTCATTTTCCCTATACCCACTCATTAAAAGAGCTGTCCCTGTCTTCCCACGAGTCGCTTACAGGCGGAATTATCATGAAAGAACCCATGAAAAGCCTTGTAGGGGCGACAGGAGCGGATCCAGAGCTAACCGCGGCGATAATCGACAAGGAAAAAAAGGGAATTCAGAGTGATGAGCTTCATTTTTACCGCAAACTTCTGTCAGGAGCGCTTGATCCCGACAAATTGGACTACCTTAACCGAGACGCACGTTATTGCGGAGTCCCCTACGGAGCGCAGGATGTCGATTTTATCCTTTCAAAACTGCATCCCGATAAAAAACGAGGTGTCGATATTGACTCCCGCCTTATTCCTAATGTCGAATCCGTGCTTTTTT
>NZ_BDHD01000288.1:0-1760 GCF_054786075.1 Treponema sp. R6D11
GGCTTTTGTTGTAATATTAAGTATGACGGCTATCAGGTGTAAAAATCAACCTGACGAAAAAACAAAAGAAGAAACGACAAAAGAAGCGGAATTAATCGCTATTCCAAATATCTTAAATATGAACAATGGAACAAATATTACAACAGCATCGCAGTGGTCTTCCCGCAGATCGGAAATAATGACGATAATGCAGGATAATTCTTACGGTCAGTGGCGTTCAGGGGAAACTGTAACTTACAGCGTATCCGGCAATACACTGACACTCAATGTTTCACATAACGGAAAAAATGTCTCGTTTGACGCCGCTGTTGAACTGCCGACAACAGGCGCGCCTCCCGAAGGCGGCTGGTCTGTAATTTTTGCCTTTGGCAGTCTTGACGGCGCAGATTCAATGATGGGTTCTAAAGGAAATCCAAGGCAATTTGCGTTAGAAAAAGGATACGCAAATATCAGCATTCCTACGGGAACTGTCGCTTCTGATAATAACAATCATACGGGCGCGTTTTATACTCTTTACCCTTACGGCTCAACGGCAGACTCTCAAACAGGAGTATTAATGGCATGGGCATGGGGCGCAAGTAAAGTTTTGGACGCACTGGAAGCGGGAGCCGCCGAGGAATTCGGCATTAATGCAAATAACACTATCATTACCGGAACCTCAAGGAACGGAAAAGCCGCCGCTGTTGCCGGCGCTTTTGAAGAAAGATTTAAAATCACAGTACCTGTTTCTTCCGGTGCGGGAGGAGCTGCGATATACCGTTACAATAGCGCGGGTCAAACTTATAGTCTTAGCGGCTATTTTGGTTATAACGGCGGCGGCAGTTGGACAATTGACGGCAACAATCCTCAAAGCCTTAGTTCTATACAGGGTGATTCAGGCGGCGGCTGGTTTAATGCAAAATTCAAAACATTCGCAAAACCGGAAGACCTGCCTTTTGATCAACATTTCCTTTTAGCGTTATGCGCCGATACTGATAGATACCTGTTTATGGTAAATGGGTTTGAATGGGACAAGTGGACGAATCCTCCGGGTTTCTTTTATAATTTTGAACTGACAAAGCCTGTGTTTGAGCTTTTAGGCGTACCTCAAAACATTGCGGTTTCCATGCACCGTTACAGACATGGCTTGGAACAGGAAGATATGGTCAAATTGATCAAGTACGCAAATTATGTCTTCTATGGGATTGAAGATTTAAACTTTGAATATGCGGAAACCAACAAACCAAAGCCAGCGACATGGGAAGATTTTATGAATGATTTGCAAAAAACTCCGTTTTCGGCGTCAGTCAGCCCCGCAAATAATAAAACATACGAGACGGGAAAATATAAGAACTGATCAATATAGTATATTTATGTTTGAAATATAAATCAATATGTGCATAATTGACCATTTTTTTGTATTGCCGAAATTCTTTAATTTTGATAACATAAAGCAATGGTGAAACCGGAAACACTGCAAAAGTATTCCCTTTTTGGCGGGCTTTTGGAAGAACAGATACAAGCCATAATCCCGCTTATGACCGAAGAGAAATACAATCCCGGTGAATATATAATTAAAGAGGGGAACACAAACGACAAAATATATTTCATAATTGAGGGGCAGGCATCGGCGCTAAAGAAAGATCTGACGCTTTCCCATTTTGGCGAGGGCGAGGCTTTTGGAGAAATGGAAGTGTTGGATGTTATACCGGCTGTCGCATCTATTAAAGGAATTTCGGCAATACAAAAAAATGGTCAATTATGCACATATTGATTTATAT
>NZ_BDHD01000289.1:0-1753 GCF_054786075.1 Treponema sp. R6D11
CCACATACCTATATTGTCCGGCGAAAAGAACAACAAACCGCCGTTTGGCAGGTCTTTTTTCTATTGGGTCTATATTGATGGAACATTATACATTTTGAACCCTTATTTTATATGATGTACAAGAAAAAACAAAGGTCACAAATTGTGACCATTAATAAAGGATTAATTCTCCCTAATGTCCTCCCGAACCCCAAGAAAATCTTTCCCAAAAACCTTAAGTTTTTCTATTTCTAGGCATTATTAATATTAACAGGATAGGAGGCTAATATGGAAAAAATGAAATACAAACCATTGTTAATTATTATCGCTATCATGGCAAGCTCGTTATTTTCTTGCCAATTTTTTCAACCTTATTCGAAGCCATTAAATGCAAAAATATTGAATTTAGCCCGCAATGCGGTATTCGAGGTAGTTGTTGAAAAACCTGCTGACGAGCAAATAGAATATGAGGAAGAAATTAACTGGGATTATGTCCCTTTTCACATCAGGAACGACAAATACTATTCCATTGGGACTGCTTTTGCCGTTTCCAAAACAGAACTTATGACCGCCTTCCATGTGATTGACGATGAATGTGATAATTATTTTGTCAGGGATTCACAGAAAAATATATACGAAGTAGATATGATTACAGGCGGCTCCAAGGAAAAGGATTATCTTATTTTTACGGTAAAAGGGAAAACTTTCGATAAATATTTTCAATTTGAAAGAAAATATAATATTGGCGACCAGGTTTTTAGTATAGGTAATGCCTATGGTGAAGGCATCGTTATACGGGACGGACTTGTTTTGGGTGAGATTCCCGAAGAAGATTCAGGTCGCTGGAATGAACTTAAAAGTTCCGCCAACGTCAATCCAGGGAATTCAGGCGGACCTCTCGTAACTCCTAAAGGTAAAGTAATTGCCCTGGTAACCGCTCGCAGAGATAACATTCTTTATTCAATTCCGGTAGATGTTATTCTAAATGATGATCGTTCGGTTCTTTTGTACAGGGAAAAACGCCATATCTATCGTCCTTTAATGGCAAACACATTAAGGAATATATCAGAAATACAGACTTCTTTACCGGATACATACACAAATATAAGCAGGTTATTACGTGAAAAGATCGCAAAACAATATGATGATTCTCTGTCTACCTTGTTTAAGGAAGCTCCCGAATACCTGAGCGGGGCAAATAACGAGTATCTGCTTCACGGTTTACTAAATTCGCAAGCCGTTTGTCTTTCATCAAGCGATCTGCAAATAAGTTATCTTGATCCAAATGATAACAACTGGAAACTATATGCCCCTTATTATTATAGCTATAATTTAGACGATGACGGTGTGTTGTATCAAACAAAATATTCATACGTCAATTTATATAAAATTAACAAACCAAAATCTGTTTCTCTGGAAAAAATCTGTACGGACCCAAAATATATCATGGATACTATTCTCCAAAACATACGGACGGAAAGAGATATATGGTACTATGATGAATACCGAATACTATCATACGGAGAGCCCATTTCTACAGGGATTTTCACGGATTCTCTCGGAAGAACATGGATTACCGCAAACTGGAAAATCGGTTATGAAAACGAAGTATTGATTATGTATATCCTACCATTGCCAGACGGCCTCTTTCTTATGACAGCCAAGGAAAGTAGCGCTTCTTTTTATATGTATAATTTGAATTTACAAAAATTATGTGATCATGTTTTTCCGGTTTATGGAGCCAAGTTCGACGAATGGGAAGAATATTTTACCC
>NZ_BDHD01000290.1:0-1732 GCF_054786075.1 Treponema sp. R6D11
CAATAAACGCTTATCATAAAAGCCTCCTGATTTATTATCTTGTTATATTATACAAAAACTTTTAAAATGTGTCGAGTACCTATGACTAAAAATGATAAAAAATTTATAAAAATTGATAAATCGGTTTTTAGCCCCAAAAACCCCCTTATTATCGCGGAGCTTGGGACTTCCCATAGTGGCAGTATTGATAAGGCAAAAGACTTGATTAATGTCGCCGCCCAAGCCGGAGCAGGCTGTATTAAAGTCCAAATGGTCTTTGCCGATGAGATTCTTTCCCCAAATACAGGGGAAGTCCTCCTTCCCGGCGGTAAAATCAGGCTGTATGACAGGTTCAAGTCCCTCGAATTGGGGTATGAATTCTATGAAGAAGTCAAAAAATATACAGAATCCAAGGGGCTATTGTTCCTTTGTACCCCTTTTGGGCTGAAAAGCGCTAAAATTTTAAGAAAACTTCAGCCAAAAATGGTAAAAATCGCCTCTCCAGAGCTGAATTTTACAAGTTTACTCGAAGAAATTGCCGGTTGGGGGCTTCCTGTACTGCTTTCTTCGGGGGTTTCACGCTTGTCAGACATAGAAACTGCCGTAGAAATCTTTAAAAACAAAAATAATTCTTCAATATGCCTTTTGCATTGCGTTACATCCTACCCCGCTCCCGAAACCGACTACAATTTGAATGTTCTTCCCAACCTTGCGGCAATTTTCGGCATTCCCGTGGGGGTGAGCGACCACAGCTCCGACCCTGAGTTAGTCCCCGCACTTGCCGTAGCTATGGGGGCAACAGTCATAGAAAAGCACTTTTGCCTATCCAAAAGCGACCCGGGTCTTGACGACCCAATTGCCCTACCGCCCGAAGAATTTTCCAAAATGACGCGCGCAATTCAGCGCGCCGCACAAGCCGCACAGAATGAAACAATCGCCTATTACAGCCGTGAACGGGGGGAGGACATTGTACGTCAAATTTTGGGTAGCGGTATAAAAGAGCTTGCCCCTTCCGAGAAAGCCAATTACCTCCTTACAAACCGCTCCATTCACGCGCTTAGAGATATTCAAAAGGGCGAAATAATTAAAAAAGGCGATTACGCATGTTTAAGGACAGAAAAAATTCTGCGACCAGGGCTTGAACCTTGTTGGGAAAAAGCCATTGAAGGACGAACAGCGAGGAATTTTATCCCCTCAGGAGAAGGGATAAGGTTTGAAGATATTTAATTAATTTTATTCTTCTATCTCTTTAGCGCCAAATGTTTTACCGCACTTTTCGCATTTATAAACACTAGGCTCAGTTTCTTTTATGTTTCTGGAACTGCAATAAGGACAATAAGAAATAATTTCCGTCGGGCATCCTGTAATAAAAACACCAGCAATAATAATTAATAATATTAAAATAAAACTCTTTTTCATTTATATCTCCTTATTAGTATGGATTCTTACCAGCGGCAAATACTTTCTTGCACTTTTCGTTAGTACATTCATAGTATATTTCCGTTCTGGATGTTTCCTTGTTGAATTTTTCTATTGCTTTTAAATTTGTCTGACCGCAAAAAGGACAGTAGGTAACAACTTCTTTTTCACAAGAAACAAGAACTAATCCTACAACTGCAATTATTATAAAAAAAATAAGCGTCTTTCTCATATTAAATCTCCTCACCTTAAATTAGAGACATCTATAATTTTACTATACACCAATCTTTTCAAAAAATCAACAAAAAAATGAACAATATTTTAGTTTCTATAC
>NZ_BDHD01000291.1:0-1715 GCF_054786075.1 Treponema sp. R6D11
CATCCCAGGGGTTGGGCAGCACAAAGCAGCCCTGACGGTGCAGGGCGTGGAAGGTGGCGCGCTTTTGTTCGGTGGTGGGGGTCATGGGGGCACTCCGTTGCGGGGTCAGGGCGCTGGTGGAAACAGCAGGGGCCGCGCGGCCAGGGACGGCAGCACGCAAGCCACATCATGGGCGCAGTCCGGCACCACGACGAAGCGGCGTGGCCGCTGCGGCGCCAGCAGCTCGCGCTCGTAGGCCGCGAAGGCGTGGCCTCGCTGCAGCCGGAACGGGCCTTGCAGCATGGCGGCGCAGGACTTGTCGAGGATGGGATAGAACCCCCCCTTTTCCGCGCTGCTGTCCAGGGCGCCCTCCCGGTAGGCGATCTGCGCGGCCGCATAGCGGGCCCGCGCGGCAGCCGCATCGCGCCCCAGGTGGCCGGGCAGGTCCTGCAGGCCGTACTTCCAGCGGTCATGGCCCGGGCAGGCGCTGGCTGCGGGCGGCGCATGGAAGACATAGCTGCACGCTCCCGGAAACGCCGCGCCTGTGCCGCAGGCTGCCCAGTCGGTGCTCTGCCCGGCTATCTTCGGCTGTGGCCGCACGGGATCGAAATACAGCCAGGTGCCCGGATCGGCGATCACGTAGCGCAAGGTCACGGAACCCGGCGCATCGGCTGCAAAGGCCACGCTGTGCTGCAGCATCTGCGCCCCAGCCGAAAACCCCGCCAGGGTCACGCTGCGCAGGCCGGGCCAGCGCTGCACGAGCTCGGCCACCAGCGCATCCAGCGCGGCGAAAGAACCTATCGGATGCGGCCCCAGCGAGGGCTCGCCGGCCAGCCAGCCCGCGCAGGTCCATACCGCGTCTGCGTTCCCGGCTGCGGGCACGCCACGGCTGTGGCAATGCGCAGCCTGGTCCTCGGGCACCTGGTACAGCGGGGCGATGACCAGGGTGTCCTGCAGCCGCTGTGCGCCTTCGGCGGCCCGCAGGCCGGCCTCGAAGCTGCGGTTGGCATCGCGTGGATGCCCGTGCATCACCAACAGCGCGGACCGGGGCATGGCGCCGTTGCTGGCCACCGGCGCCTGCGATGCGTAGTAGCGCATGCGCCCCGCGTTGCCGGGCAGGTTGAAGGATTGCAGGCAGGCGGTGTCGGCCCGGTGCCTGCAAACGGAAGCATCGGCGGTGACAGGTTCGGGAGATGGCGCTTGCGCCAGCGCCTCGACCGAGATCGCCAGAAACAGCAAAAGCAGGGAGCGCAGAGGACGGATGGACGGCATGTGCGGGACGTCATTCGCAGGGGTGGGTCGGGCTGCTAGTATGCGGGCGGCCGCAAGCCAGGGCCTGGCTTGTTTCTCAAGCCCCACTCCCTTGTCGCATATGCCACTTCTGCCGCGTTTCAGCCTTGTCCTTGCCTGCCTCGCACTGCCGGCCTTCGTTCACGCCGCAGACTTCGACAAGAAAAACTGCACCTACAAAGGCATCCGCCTCTACGGCAAGGTCCAGATCGTGCACTCCTTTCCCGACATCAAGGTCCAGGCCACCAGCTCTTTCCCGGACCTCAAGGTCAAGGTGGTGGACTCCTTTGCAGACAGTTGCGGGGAGTGGAAGATCGTCACCTCCTTCCCCGACTTTAAGGTCCAGATGGTCAGTTCCTTCCCGGACCTGAAAGTCGACATGGGCAGCTCGTCGCCCGGCGTGCGATAGCCGCCTGGCGCTGTCCAGCATTGCCCCATCGCAGCAC
>NZ_BDHD01000292.1:0-1705 GCF_054786075.1 Treponema sp. R6D11
TTATTAATTACCACGCCCCCCACTAACAGTGGGAGTCCGCCAACGGCGGTTGTTTTGGCAGGGTAATCGCTTGTTCTTTACATATTTTTTTCTCCTTTATTTACATTGTTTCCCATGCCCCCCAAAGCATACTACCTTTCTCTTTTACACATCTTACGCCGCCCACCAGCGAGCTAATGTAGATCTCGGTGGGCGCCCTAGCTTTATAAAAAAAAAAAAAATGAAGAGCCCCCATTGTACGGTTTTTTTTTTCTTTTTCATTTCCTTTTTCTTTTCAGGCTTTCAACCTTTTGCGTTTTTTAAATTTCCTTTCTTCTTTTCCCGGGCTGTGAAAGTTTCATCTTGGGTTGAAGTGGTTTCGTTTTTATAGTAATTAACCACACATATTGAAATGACCGCCGCCATAACAAGCAGTACGCCCGTCAGCATTGTCGCCCGCATGGTGTCGGAACCGCCCTTTTTTAAGCGTTTTCTGGGCGTTTTTGCGGTTTTTCCCGCCTTTTTCTTTGCGGTTTTTGCGGGTTTTCTCCATGTAGTTGCCATTTTAATCATTCTTTTCATATATTGAGTTTCTTCTATATATATCGGCAAGGTGGGAAAATGCCTAAAATGGGTAAATTTGGGTGTCTGGTGCTTTGTGCCAACAGTTTATTGGCTGTTTTTTAATTTGTTAGTTACAAAAAAAAGTACCGCACTGGTGATTAATAAAGCAACTGTTAAAATGATTTGCCATGCCATGAGTTTACCCTCCTAACCATGTCTTAATTATATCAATAACCGAAATTAAACCAAGTATTCCTGCCCCGGTAGCCGCTCCATTTCCAATTCTAACCAATATGGACGGCTGTTTGTTGGCGACTTCCAACAGGGGTGTCTGTCACCTTTACGTTACTTCGCCTTAATTCTTTTTCATTTCGCCTTCCATTAGCCAGAACTTGACGGCTGTTCCATTGCCTTTCATTGAGATATATTCCTCATAAAAAGGCTGTCTGAGATTTCTGGGTATGGAAATGTCAAATATCCGATCTGAAAGAAAGGCCATTCTGTCGCTTTTTGCCTGTACCTTTGCTTGCCACCTGACCACAAACACTGATAACGCCATGCCCACCACTGATAACAGCAAGGCGACCACGCCGCAGATTGCCCCGATTAAATTTAAGGTATTTTCCATTTCGCCCTCCTGTCTTGTAAGGTGAATTTAACTATAGCATACCGAAGGCCGACTAGCAAGAAATAAAGCCGAAAAAGGAACGGGGCGTTGCGGGGTGTCCCCGCTGAGGGGGGTAGCGTAATCCGACCACATAAAATATAAGTTTTGTATCATATTTAAGATATTTTCTTGATATTTTATGTGGTCGGATGGAGCGTGGGGGGAGACTTCCCCCCTTTTGACTGTCTTGCTCAAAAACATTTCTTTGTAGATAATAACGAAAAGGAGCTTTTTAATGAAGAAAAAAATCGTTCTCGCCTACTCTGGCGGTCTTGATACTACGGTTATTATCCCCTGGTTGAAGGAAAATCAGGATTGCGATGTCATCGCCGTATGCGTCGATGTGGGGCAGGCGGCGGATTGGAAAACTATCCAAAAACGGGCTATGACTACGGGGGCAACGGCTTGCTATGTCGCTGACGTTAAAAAGGAATATGTTGAAGAATACATCTGGCCGGCGCTTAAAGCGGGGGCGGTTTACGAGGACAAGTACCT
>NZ_BDHD01000293.1:0-1691 GCF_054786075.1 Treponema sp. R6D11
TGCTTTTCAACTTAAAGATGATATATTAGATAATGATGGATTTTTGGCTTTGATTGAGAAGGATAAAGCAGAAGAACTATTAGAAGATTTAACTGAAGAAGCGAAGTTTGCTATACATGAGTTTAAGGAAGATTCGTATTTTTTGCAGGATTTGGCGAACTGGCTGGTTAAGAGAGAAGAATAATGGATAGGGTTATTTTGCATATAGATTGCAATTCGTTTTTTGCGAGTTGTGAGGAAGTTTTGAATCCGGAGCTTAAAAAAGTTCCTATGTCTGTGGTGGGCGATCCGACTAAGCGACATGGTATTATTTTAGCGAGCAATCAGCTGGCGAAAAAATTTGGGGTAAAAACAGCGGAGACAATCTGGCAGGCAAAACAAAAATGCCCGATTTTAGTTTGTGTTTCACCGCATCACAACTTATATAAAGAGTATTCAAAAAAATGCAATGAGATTTATTATAGGTATACAGATTTGGTTGAACCGTTTGGGATTGATGAAAGTTGGCTTGATGTGACGGGGTCGCTGCATTTGTTTGGATCTGGCGAGGAAATTGCAAACGAAATACGAGAGGCTGTTAAGAGAGAGTTAGGAATAACAGTTTCGGTTGGCGTTTCGTTTAATAAAGTTTTTGCCAAGCTTGGAAGTGATTATAAAAAGCCGGATGCTGTTACTCTTATTTCTCGAGAGACGGGCAAAAAAATTGTTTGGAATTTGCCGGCGGAGGATATGCTTTTGGTAGGCAAGAAAACTAAACCGGTTTTGGATAGGCTTGGGATTTATACTATTGGCGATATTGCGCGAGCTGATAAGGATGTGCTTGTAAAACATTTGGGGCAGCTTGGCGAGACGATTTGGCTTTATTCGAACGGTAAAGATGAATCGCCTGTTAATCCGGATCGAGGGAAGGAAAAATCGGTTGGGAATGGCACGACATTTGAAAAAGATATTGATAGTTTAGATGAGCTTAAGCCTAGGGTTATGAAACTTTGTGAGAGCATTGGTTGGAGGTGTAGGCGCAAAGGGAGAATGGCGACGGTTTTACAAGTTGCAATAAAAGACCCGAAATTTAAAAAAATTCAACGGCAGAAAAAACTTGATAAGCCGACGAATTTAACTATTGATTTTTATAATATTGCGATCGAATTGATAACGGAAAATTGGAAAGAAGGGGCCCCGATTAGGAGCGTTACGGTTACCGCTAGTTCGCTTGTTGATTGCGGGGAAGGAGTGCAGGCTAGTTTGTTTGATGATGAAGCGGATGAGAAAAACGCGAGGCTTCAAAAGACGGTTGATGAGCTTAATGAAAAGTATGGATATGGCAGCGTGCGAATCGGAGAATAAAAAAACCTAGGCAAGCCTAGGTTTTTATGCGTTTATTGTTTCAGAATGATGTTTTGTTTTGTGTTTGTGTCCGCTTCCGTGTGAGTCTTGGAAGAATTTTTTTGTTATAGGTGGGGGGGTGGAAGGCAGCTGATCAGACGCTAGGTTTTTGGTTGGCACAATTATTTCCGCGGTCTTTGGAGGGACATATTTTTTTGCAGATAGGTCGATCTGGAATGTGCCAGATGTGCCGACATATTCTTCTTTGCTGTTCGTTTCTAATACGCGGAGAGTATAGACTTTGGTTCTATTTTTAAGATTGTTATCCCAGTTGAAATTATAAGTGTATTGGGTTTTATCGCTAGACC
>NZ_BDHD01000294.1:0-1651 GCF_054786075.1 Treponema sp. R6D11
ATATGCATGGGAACGTACGGGAGTGGTGCTGGGACTGGTACGAAAGTTATTCAGGCTCTACGCAGGACAACCCTACAGGCGCGTCCTTTGGTACTTACCGCGTGAGGCGCGGCGGGGCATGGCGCAATACGGCCGGATACCTGCGTTCCGCGGTCCGGGGCTACGACACCCCGAACGGCCGGGGCAACTACATCGGCTTCCGACTTGTCCGCCCCTAGCCTGCCATTATCTGCCGTATACCGCTATCATAACTCCCGCCGCTATCGCCGTTCCGATTACGCCAGCCACGTTCGGGCCCATCGCGTGCATTAACAGGAAGTTGCCGGGATCGTACTCAAGGCCGACCTTGTTTGATACACGCGCGGCCATCGGAACCGCGGATACGCCGGCGGAGCCGATGAGCGGGTTGATCTTCTCTTTAAGGAACAGGTTCATAAACTTGGCGACGAGAACGCCGGTGGCGGTCGCTATAGCGAAGGCGAGAAGCCCCATAAATACGATGATCAGCGAAGAGGGGTTAAGGAATTTTTCTGGGGTCATCTGGCTGCCGACGCCCAAGGAGAGGAACATCGACACGATGTTCATAAGCTCGTTTTGGGCGGTCTTGGAAAGCCTTTCCACCACGCCGATTTCACGGATAAAGTTGCCGAACATAAGACAGCCGATAAGTGGGGCGGCGGCGGGGATTAAAAGAATCGCTAGTAAAAATACGATTATCGGGAAGGCGATTTTTTCCGTCTTGGAAACATGGCGGAGCTGTTTCATTTTAATCAGCCGTTCTTTTTGCGTCGTGAGCAGTTTCATGATAGGCGGTTGAATCATCGGGACTAATGCCATGTAGGAATACGCCGCCACGGCGACCGTCGCCAGAAGGTGGGGCGCTAGTTTCGCGGCGGTGTAAATCGTGGTGGGGCCGTCCGCGCCGCCGATTATCGCGACGCCGCAGGCTTCTTTAAGATTGAAGGCGACGCCGGGAAGGAAGTTCGCGAGGCTGATAAAAAACAAAGTGCCGAAAACGCCGAACTGGGCCGCCGCTCCAAGAAGGGCGGTCTTGGGGTTCGCGATAAGAGGGCCGAAGTCCGTCATCGCTCCTATCCCGATAAAAATAATAAGCGGGAAAAATTCGTTGCCTATCCCCGCGTTGTAAATTATGTTTAGAAAACCCTGATGCTCCCATATCTTTAGCGTATCGTTCCATACGCCCTGTTCACCCATGCCGGCGAATGGAATATTCGCGAACACGATGCCGAAGCCGATTGGGACAAGCAGTAAAGGCTCGAAGCCCTTCGACGCTCCAAGATAGATTACAAGGAAGCCGACCAGAACCATGATAAGCTCGTACCATCCGAATACGGGGAAAGAGATGCCCGCGGGGGTGGTTTTCATTACTACGTCGGTGAAAAAAGCGTAGATGCCCGTGGTTTGTCCCAATTTAATTATGAAATCCTTAAAGTTTACCAGCGGCAGGTCGCTGCTGTTTGGTATTATGCCCTCATGATTCCTTAACGAAGGCAGTTCTTCGGTTGACTTGGCGGCTTGCTCCATAGCCCTCGTGTTAAATAAGGTACCTACAATGGTAAACCCAAAAGTGGCGATTTACACCATCCGGCCGAATTTTCAGATTAAAATCGGGTCTTTTTTTTGGGTTTAA
>NZ_BDHD01000295.1:0-1494 GCF_054786075.1 Treponema sp. R6D11
AAGGAACCGGCTGTTAAAAATATTAGTTTCGAGGTGCAAGAGGGTGAGTTCTTCGCCTTTTTGGGGCCGAACGGTGCAGGAAAAACGACGACTATCTCTATCCTAACAACAACGCTTTCGAAAACATCTGGCAAGGTTTTGATTGCAGGGTTTGACGCGGAAAAAGAGGCTCGAAAAGTTCGTGAAAACGTGGGAATTATTTTTCAAAATCCGAGCCTTGATAAGGATTTAACGGCGGAGGAAAACATTCGGTTTCATGCGTGTTTGTATGGGATGTGTGGCTACCGTCCGTCGTTTAAAATGATGCCAAAAGCATATCGTGACAAGGTTATGGAGCTTGCGGAGATCGTTGGCTTGCAGGATGCATTATTCAAGCCTGTTAAGAAATTATCGGGTGGTATGCAGCGCAAGCTAGAGATTATTAGAAGCCTAATCCATACGCCGAAAGTTTTGTTTTTGGACGAGCCGACTTCAGGACTCGACGCCGTTGCTAGGCGCGGTTTATGGGAATATATCAATAACGTTCGAAAAGAGAACGGGACGACGGTGTTTCTAACGACGCACTACATCGACGAGGCGGAAAATGTTGATAAAGTGTGCATAATTAATCACGGCGAAATCAAAATTTGTTGCGCGCCGGAAGAGCTTAAAAAGCAGCTGCATTACGACTCAACGCCAAAAGTTTGCTTGCCGACTTTGGAAGACGCGTATATAGAATTTGTGGGAGGGAAAGCATTATGAGCGAGAATTTAACAAGAAAAAAATCAAAAATATTTAGAGAATTAAACACGATTATAACAATCATGGCGCGCGATATAACGCTATGCCTTAAGGACCCGGGTATAATCATTATGAGCCTCGCGATGCCTATTATGATGATGTATATGATCGGCGGCAATCTAATGCAGAACATGGCGAGCGGGATGCCGTTTGATTTCGGGCGGTACATGATGGTCGGCATGCTCGTTAATATGATGTTTATGCTGACTTCGATGAACATGACTTCGCTGGTGGACGATCATGAAACGGACTTTACGCAAGAAATGCTAATCTCGCCTGTTTCGAGGAGCTCGATAATTATCGGCAAGATATTCGGCTCGATGTTCGGCGCAATTATCAGCATAGTAGGGACGCTCATCGTCGGGCTTTGCATGGGGATCACTTTGCCGATTAGTAAATTGCTTTTGATTTTGGCGATGTCTCCGCTCGTCTGCCTCACATCGGGCGCGCTCGCGATGATACTAATCGGGCTAATTAAAAATAAAAAGTCGGCTAATCTGGCAGTTAACTTGGTTGTTATGCCGCAGATGTTTCTGTCTGGCGCGATTATCCCGATAGCGAACTCGACTGGCGTATTGTGGTTCCTAAGCCGATGTCTGCCGATGACGTATTGCCTCGATCTTGCGCGAGCGGCTGTCTATAATGGCACGAAAGAGTATGCCGGCGTGGTGATGTTTAACCCGATTATTAACTTCTTGGCAATAGCGGGGATAA
>NZ_BDHD01000296.1:0-1591 GCF_054786075.1 Treponema sp. R6D11
GTATAATTAAATCCAATAACCATTTTTCATTTTTAGTAAACATTGCTGTTACTTCATCATTTGTGTATCGACCATTATATCCGTCTAAATATTTATTAAAAAAATCTGTCCATGTAGAATTTGAAAATTTATATCCTTTTATCGCATATAAACAATTTCTGAAAATTGCAAGTTCTCGTGGTGTTCTTCCAGATAATAAAGGCGTTATATATTCTTGATTTTCAACAATATTACGTTTATTTACCATTTCATTTGTTTCAATAATTAGTTTTAAATAATTTTTTAAAAACAAATCTAATATTTCATTTTTGGATACGTTATAAAACATAACCTGATATTTATCCCCACTGCGATCTTTTGTATCAATTATTATTCTTTGATTATTATGTTCTATCCGCTCTGATATGAGGTATGGATAATCACCTTCTGCCATAGCCCAATATACAAGTCTGCCATTTTCAATTTTATGCTCCTCTCCGACATATCCTATTCCAGGTGAAATCCATTGATAACCAATGCTGTTATTTTGACCATTATAACGTTCTTGTTCATTTAATGAATAATCCAAAAATCCTACAGTATAAAAAGAGTTATTACCTATACTTAATTCAAGATGTTTTTCAGATACTATTGCTTCTGAATAATCTTTATATCCATATAAAAAATAAGTTGTGCGGTTTCCTCGGAAATAATTCCTTGCGTTAAAACCCATTGTAAAAAACCGCATTGCCTCTGATTGAGAATATATAAACTGGCACATCATTATAAAAATAAATACAAATATAATTTTTTTCACAAACTCTCCATATTTGTTTATATTATTTATGCAATAAGGCTAAAAATTGAGCGTCTTATTTATGCTATCTTTAATTACTGTAACATCACCACCGCTTATTAATACGTCATAATCATTTGTGGGGATTAAAACTACATTGGTTTTGTCTTTTATGTACACCAGTGCTTTATGCCCGTTGTTTAACCGCATCCAACCGACATAATAACCCGGCAAGCCAATTCCATTTGTTCTGATTTTTATACGGTAGTCTTTATCATTGGATAAATTCAATTGTTTTATACCGTCAACATTAATTTCATTAATAGCGATTGTTTTCCCATAGAATAATGATTTTATAGTCAAAAATCCATTGTCAATAATTACTGACGGATTTTTCGTAAAAAATATTAAGCCAATACAACCTATTAAAACCACAAATAAAACAACCAGTGTTATTAAACCAGTAGTTCCATTGAATTGAGAAGTAATAAAATCAAAACTTTTCATATTATATCCCTTAAAAAATAATAACAGTTTTCTATATTTATGTCAAGAAAAAACAGTGCAGTAAAAGCATTCATACAATACAAACAATTTTATTTTTGCAGATATTTAACCTTAAAAAAATTAAGGTTTGTAGGAAGCAATGCAGGTTCAAGAGCGGCTCCCTCGTAAAATTCAAAATCGTCTAACATTCCGCTTCCATTTTGTTCTTCATTGTCTATTGTTAAATTGTACCAAATTGACAATTTGGAATAAACATTCCCTTTCTTATATTTTTTAATAATATTTTTCTTTTCTTTATCTGTCAGATAT
>NZ_BDHD01000297.1:0-1577 GCF_054786075.1 Treponema sp. R6D11
ATTTCTTCATTTCCCATAATTTTTTTCCTGATTCAAAATTATCCTTATCTCCAATATCGCCTGATTCTCCTTTGAATGTAAATTTAATTGATGTAACATCAGATAATTTCTTGCCGGCACCTAAATCAACCTGGAATATGGCGTAAGCATTTCCGTAACCCATATCACTGCCACTGGCATAAGTAATAGAATAACCGGTCATATCCTCTAAAAGAGTTACTGTGGTTTTTACACCTACCACTTCTACTTCTTGGTCAGCATTATTAACTTTAACCTTTGCTTTGGGAGGCGGAGGAGTATATTTCGTAAAGCTAACAGCGTTACTCGCGGCAGAATCTTTGGATGCCCCGGAAATACCCGTGGCAACTACGGTAATTGAATATGTTCCGTCAGCGAGAGATGTTAAAACAGCCAAGTTAGCGCTCGTGTCACTTGGACCAGCGGTCGTTATGGGATCTTCTCCGTCATTGGCAAATACTTTGTACCCGCCGGCGCCTTCAATGGCTTCCCACCTTACTCCGGTCGCCGTGGCTTCAATAACGGGGGCGGCCAACGCCTTGAGGTTAGACGGCCTTAATCCGTTAATGGTAATGTTATTGATTTGCGCCACTATGTTAGCTGGTCTGCCTTCAATTCTAAGCCCCGCAGGACCGCCTGCTTTTAGAGCGTCCACGTTATCTTGAGTAAGAGTAAACTCCTTTTCAAACGTACCGACTTCTGTTACTCTTGTGTCAACGCCTCCTATGGTGGCGTTTTCTGAGCCTACTTTACCGTTAACCTGCACCCTGCCTGCTCCGGAAATAAATTCACCCGTAATCTTGATTACGTCACCGGCGCGGAAACCGAAAGTCGCATAACGCAGGTCAATGCCCGCTCCCCAATCGGCTACCGTTGTAAATTTAATCGCCTTCACACCGCTATTGTCTACGACTTCATAGGTTATGTGCGCATCCTCGCCTGCGCGAACAAGCGGTTTAAGAGGATTGCCGTCACCCGCGAACGCCGTATTGGGTATCACGCCTAATTCCAGTGCCTGAATACCTGGATCCGTCGCCATATCAAAGACGACTTTTTGCACCAGTTCTTCACCCTCTTCTCCTTCTTCGCCGCCACTGCTGCTGCCGCTGCTACAGCCGACCACGGCAAGGCCGAATACCAGAACCATAGCCAGTAAAACCAACCATACTTTCTTCATCATAATTTTCCTCCTGAATTCTTGCCGCCCTACAGGCGGCTGTAACAAAGGGAGGTTTGTTAATGGCGTGGAAAAGGGGGAGAAAAACTGAGGATTTTATAAAAGCGTCTAAAGAAAAATGGTGTTTATTGGTGTTGATGAGTTACTGGTGAAAAGCGCTGTTGCGCCTACTATACCGTTGCGGCAATCCGTTCCTGTACCATTTCTCGTCTAGCCTTTTCGTCTCCGAGGCAAACTTACATGGTCAATTCAATAGGGGATTAATAAAACAATTCAATAACAAGCGTTATTTTTTATGGCTTGCGTTACATTAATTTATCATATATAATTGGAGATAAGGATAATTTTGAATCAGGAAAAAAATTATGGGAAATGAAGAAAT
>NZ_BDHD01000298.1:0-1576 GCF_054786075.1 Treponema sp. R6D11
ACAAGGTAGCCGTACTGGAAAGTGCGGCTGGATCACCTCCTTTCACTTTGAAAGGTGCTAAATCCCTAACGGGATTTAGCTAGGAGTTTCACTTCGTGAAACTCCAATAAAAAGTCCTTATGGACTACAAAGGGGCTGTTTGCCCCAAACATTTAACGATTGTTGTTTTTCAATCTTGTTAGAGCGTGTAACGCTTTAACACTCTCCCCAGACCTATTTTTTTCTTGGGCCAGTAGCTCAGTCGGTTAGAGCACTGCTCTGATAAGGCAGGGGTCAATAGTTCAACTCTATTCTGGCCCATTACTGCCTAATGAAATACGGACTATTTCATAAGTTCTGTTATTTGAAAAATAATTGCGATAAAAAGCAATTCAGGGATGGATACTGAAACCATGACAGGTTTCAGAAAAAAAGTTTCGCAAAGCGAAACTTCAAGATGAAATCCATAAAAAGATTTTATCAATTTAACAAGGCTTTGAAAAAAGTTTTGTTGGAACAATAATATGGTCAAGCGAATATAGGGTTTATGGCGGATGCCTTGGCGTATCAAGGCGAAGAAGGCCGTGGTAAGCTGCGAAAAGCAACGGGGAGGAGCAAACATCCATTAATCCGTTGATTGCCGAATGGGGTAACCCACCAAGTGTGAACTTGGTATCCGTAATTGAATAAATAGGTTGCGGAAGCGAAACTGGGGGAACTGAACCATCTAAGTACCCCGGGAAGAGAAATCAAAAGAGATTCCGAAAGTAGCGGCGAGCGAAATCGGAAGAGCCTAAACCACTCTTACGAGTGGGGTTGTAGGACTGCGATAACTTTACTGTCATTATAAGAGAACGGTTTTGGGAAAGCCGGCTAAAAAGGGTGAAAGCCCCGTATCTGAAATATTGGCAGTGAGGCAGCAGTATCCTGAGTACGGCGAGGCACGAGAAACCTTGTCGGAATCTGGGTCGACCACGATCCAAGGCTAAATACTAGATACGACCGATAGCGCAGAAGTACCGTGAGGGAAAGGCGAAAAGAACCCCGGTGAGGGGAGTGAAATAGAACCTGAAACCGTAAACCCACAACATGTCAAAGTCCGACCACTTAATTTCTTAATAGAGAGGGAAATATGTATTATGTTTATGTACTGAGAAATGAATCAAGTGAATTTTATACTGGTTATACTGCTAATTTAGAAAAAAGGTTAGAACAGCATAATGTCGGTATAAATCAAAGTACCAAAAATCATCAATGGGAATTGGTATATTATGAAGCCTATACAAATGAGTGTTATGCACACAAAAGAGAGCAAGCACTTAAAAAAAACAGACGCATGAGTAAGTTTCTAATGGAACGCATAAAAGAAAGTTTAAGAAATTAAGTGGTCGGATGATGGCGTGCCTTTTGTAGAATGAGCCTGCGAGTTACGATAGCATGCAAGGTTAAGGCTTGGAAGAGCCGCAGCCGGAGGGAAACCGAGTCTGAATAGGGCGATTAAGTATGTTGTCGTAGACCCGAAGCCAAGTGATCTAGTTATGTGCAGGTTGAAGGCAGGGTAAAACCTGTTGGAGGACCGAACCCTAATCTGTTAAAA
>NZ_BDHD01000299.1:0-1565 GCF_054786075.1 Treponema sp. R6D11
ATAATCAGATTAAACTCCATGCATATTTTCGTTTATGTGATAAACGACGGCAAAATACAAGAGGATTACTATGGAACTTTAAGCGGGCAATATTTTGTCGATCAATATCTTGATGAGATTTCTGAATATGATATTTTGCGAAATATACCGGGAACCCATACCCCGGAAGGCAGTGTTTCCGTCGGAGACTTTAACGGAGACGGCATAGACGAAATTTTTCGTTATCTGTATATAAAGGAACTGGGCCATATCATCGACATTTTTCATTATGAGCCGCAAAGAAAAGGATTTGTGTTCTGCAGAATCCGTTACAAAATCATCGATCTAAAAAAAGGGCCGGCGCCCGTGGAATTTTTAACATATAAGGGAAAGTACGGGTTAAAAGTTTTTTATTCAAATATCGAGGAAAAAGACGGGCCGCGGTGGATTCCCGATCCCGATCCGAAAAATGACAAATGGATATTTTTCTCATGGGACGAGGCTCAAAGAACGTATGTGGAAGCGGGCGAATATAAAGAATGATGTTCTAACTGGCTTGAAATCAAGCGGTTTTTTCTATACTATTAAAGAAGGAGTAAACCATGATGCTTACAGAATTGGGCGCGCCCATCGCCGATTTAGCCAAGAAAGTCAACGAAACATGGAGGCGTCTTTGAAGACGCCGAATTTGCAAGGCGTATAACCGAAATAGAGGCAAAAACCGCAGAGCCGGGCTTCTGGAACAATCAGGAAACGGTTGAAAAAACGATGGCTTCCCTTAAAAGCCTGAAAAACCGTTATGAACCGTGGAAGGCGCTTCGCGAAGAAACCATCGATTTGCAAACCCTCCATGAACTCGCCATGGAAGCTAAAGACGAGAACGAAACAGCCGGTATAGAAAACTCACTTAAAAATTTAACCGCAAAATACGAAAAACATAATTTGTTCGAACTCATGGCCGGCGAAATGGACAAGAACGCTTGCTTTCTTACCGTCCATTCGGGAGCCGGCGGCACTGAAGCCTGCGACTGGACGCAGATGCTCTACCGCATGTACCTTCGCTGGGCGGAACAAAAGGGCTTTTCCGTCGAGGAAGTCGACCAGCAGGAGGCGGAAGGGGGGCTTAAATCCGCCACTTGCAAAATTGACGGGGAGTACGCTTACGGTTATCTGAAAGGCGAATCGGGCATTCACCGGCTTGTCAGGATAAGCCCGTTCGACGCGAACGCGCGCAGGCATACTTCTTTCGCTTCCGTTTACCTTTTTCCCGTTATTGATGATACAATAGAAGTTGACATAAGACCCGAAGATCTGCGCGTCGACACCTACCGTTCGGGCGGCGCAGGCGGCCAGCACGTGAACAAGACGGACAGCGCGGTACGTTTTACGCACCTGCCAACGGGCATAGTCGTAGCCTGCCAGAACGAGCGCAGTCAGATTAAAAACCGCGCCATCGCCATGAGCATGCTTAAAGCGCGGCTTTATGAACACTACAGGCAGGAGAAAGAAAAAGAGAACGCCAAGTTTTCACAGGAAAAAAAAGACATATCCTGGGGACACCAGATAAGGTCTTATGTGTTTCAGCC
>NZ_BDHD01000301.1:0-1559 GCF_054786075.1 Treponema sp. R6D11
ACCTGAAGGGGGAGCGTAATTTTGCGATTCCTGCGAATTGTTACCCGACGAATTATTATTATTCTGTCGGTCTCCTCCGCCTGATCCGCCGCCTCCACCGCCGCCCAAAAGCTGAATATAATTAGCGATTATCTCAACTTTGGAACGATTCTGCCCGTCCTGTTGCCAGCGATCCTGACGCAACTCTCCGTCTACGCCTATCATTTTTCCTTTTACAAGGTATGATTGCAAAGATTCGCCTTGCTTGCCCCACAGTACAATATCAAAGAAGTTCGCCTCGTCTTCCCATTGATCGCCGTTTTTCTTTCTTCTGTTTACGGCAATGGAAAATTTGCAAACCGCCTGCCCTCCCGCAGTGTATTTTAATTCAGCGTCTCTTGTAAGCCGCCCGATTAAAACTACATGATTAACGTCCGCCATATACTCCCCTATTCCTCATTTCTTACAAAGAGATATTTAAGAAGATTGGCGTTGAGTTTAAAAACACGATCAAGAACGGTAATTTTTGATGGGTCGGATTTAATTACCAAAAGAGCGTATTTACCGCGTTTTCTTTTTTTAACTTCATAGGCGAGGTCGCGATCTCCGAGTTCATCGGTTTTTTCGACTTCGACTCCGTTTGCGGAAAGGTCGGAAAGCAACTGTTCCCGTCCCGCCCTGTGCTGGTCTTCTTCCAAGGGGAAGATAACCATTAATTCATATCGGCGCATAGTTCCTCCTTATGGTCCTATGGTGTCCGGCTATGCCGGAAAAGAGGTTAGCTTAAATGAGTTTTAAGCCTTAATTCAGGGTAGCAAAAACAAGGGGTAATGGCAAGGGGTTGTAGCCGTTTTTGGGGGTATTTTAGGGGGTATTTTAGGGTGTATTTTGCGATTTATTTTCTTGCTTTTTTTGCGTTTTTTCAATGGATATTATTCCTATTTTAAAAAGTATAAGAGCTTGCAAACGCTTAAAAACTTAAAAAAAGGAGAATTATATGAAAATTAAAATTGATTTAACTATTTTTGCAATCTTAATTATAGCTGTAGTGGTAACAGTAATTACCATTTCAATAATAATGGCGCAGATTACTTATTCCAATCCGCGTAAAGAAAGTCCAAATAATGCAGGGCTTAAGAAAATAAATGTAAACAACAATGATGCGATAAACCCGACAACTCCCATTATAGATAAAAACACCGAGGCGGCGGACGCTCAAAAATATTTATTGCTGATTGTTACACAACGTGTATTGGAGAGGGCTTTAAAATCAAACGATAAAATCGCTTTTATGGCGGTTTATTTGGACGACGGAACAATTATGGCGCACTTTAAACCGGAGCGTATTGGCAGAAATATGTTTGACGCTGATGTTGAGTTCAAAGATTATATGCAGGATATATTTTTCGCTATAAATAACAAAAGCACCTACAAAGGTATTAGATATGATCCTTTGTTTAATGAAAATATGAAATTTATAGTGAAGCCCTTACGAATAACTAGTCTTGAACAGAATCTTACGCTGTTAATTGGCATCTATGAATCAGACATAGTAAAGGAAATCAATGCGGTAAAACCAT
>NZ_BDHD01000302.1:0-1553 GCF_054786075.1 Treponema sp. R6D11
ATTACTTTACCGCTTATGTTTGCCGTAGTATTTGGCGTTGAATGCGCTTGATACTGAACATAACCATTTTTTATGCCGGTTGTCGTTGTATCAACATAATCGGAGTAAACCGCGTCGACAACATTTGTTAACTCATTGTCTTCCCATTTTGAGGCATTCCCATTAATTTTCGTTTTATGTCTAGTGCCAAAATTTCCTACTTCAATTTGAGGATCAATAATATCAGTATTGTTTACAGATACTGAAAGCAGTACTGCCTGAGCCAGTTGATCAAATTCGGGGTCTACTGCTGTTCCGCCGTTTGAAGTGGTTGAAACAGTTGTATCGTAAACTTTTACGACAAACAGTCCCGTCTCTGTATCAGTAATTCCTGTAAAACTACTAAATATATTAGCTGTAGTAGTTGCTTCTGTTGCCTGCCCCAAACTTAAACTTTGTGAATTTCCATCATTGAACTCATAAACTTCAGCTTCTCCTTCGCCTGCGCAAGAGGCAACAAATACAGTATCTTTATAACCATTCGGAGAACCATACTTGGTAAAGTCGGTAGTCGGCGCGGTATTGGCAATCTGATAAACACGACCTCTTTTCATGCTTGTAACAGGTATTTTGGAGCCTTGTGTAACATAGGTAATTTTTGCTGTTTTACCATCATTGCCCTTTCCCCAAGTAATGCTAACTCCAAATAGTTTATTGCGAATCCTAAATTCACTGTTAGGTGTTTCTATAAAGCCTTTGTTCTCTGAATTATTATTCACTATATAAGCTTGAGTCCTGTATTCATCAGGGTAAGTAACAGTATTATTAAAGTTAATGTCCGTACCAATGTTAATGCCGGTAATGATCGGCTTGTTGTTTTCTACATAGATGTCTTTTTGGTAATGGGTGGTGTTACCTGCCGTATCCATTATAAGATAATGAACTATATATGGACCGTCTTTAAATTTTTGTGATCCGGTAAGCCTATCGGAAATCATCATTCTTGCTTCCCATGTTTTATCTGTTAAGCCTATCCATTTTTCTCCGTATGTTCCGTCATCGTCATAGTCTTGCAAAGGATCATTTTCCGCGTAGTCAATAACCATAGCGGAGGGTGATGTATATATTTTTTTTATTTCATCATAAATGAGCTTTGGTCCTGAGAAACCGTTTTTTACATTCGGTTCCGCCGGATTCGATAAAAGAGTCTTTGTAGTATCCATTACATCAGGATACTCGACAAAATAACCTGAAGTACCAGAAGGAATTACGCCACCACTCGGGTCAATCATAGTTTGACTTCCTTCTACCTTTCTTGTACTGGTAAAAGTACCAGGGGTGCTATATGTTATTTTTGCTTTTTCAAAGTACACTAAAACCCGTTCCAGTCCCTGGAGCACGCCAGAACCGGTTCCCCAGTCCTTCGCTGTTCCCTGAACAAGGAAGAATTTATTGGCACTTATATTGTCATAAGCCATAGTTGAGGTTTCTATAGTGCCGCTTGGGTAGAAGTTGTCAATGCCTACTTTTAAATTGCGTGTTGTAGTAAATTTAGATTCCGTATTGTCTTCTAC
>NZ_BDHD01000303.1:0-1553 GCF_054786075.1 Treponema sp. R6D11
GGAATTCCCGCCGGGCAGTTGTCGCAATAAGCGCAGCCTGTGCAAATGCCTTCAAACGAATTTTGCGCCTTTGCTTTTACCTCGTCAAGTTCCGCCTTTGTACGGGGCTTGTAACCTTCCATAGCGTCAAGCGCTTCGCGCAGATGTTCGATTGTGTCAAAGCCGACAAGCGTGTTTGTAATTTCAGGGTGATCCCAAAGGACGCGAAGCGCGGCGGCTACAACGCCTTCGCCGTCCCTGCGGATAAAATTAAAAAGTTCGGGGTGTTGCGGGATAACGCCGCCGCCAAGCGGATTCATAACTACAGCGCCTAAGTTTTTTGCTTTGATAGCGTCAAATGCCGCCTGCCTTGCGTTGAAGTTGTAGGCGGAATAGCCGAACAGCACACCTTCAAAAACTCCTTCCATTAATAACTCTTTAATTTCGTCTTTCATAAGGTGGCTGGAAACACAGATATGGCGGATAAGCCCCTCGTCTTTAAGTTTTCTGAAAGTTTTAAGGATACCGTCTTTTTTTCGGGTTTCCCAATTTTCCAAACTCAATATGCACCAGATATGGTAAAAGTCGATAGTATCGATATTTAGACGTTTAAGCTGATTTTCAATTTCCTTACGGATACCGCTTTCAGTGCTTTCAAATGTTTTGGTAGCGCAGAAGTAGGGCAGTCCCCGTTTTCGCATTTCCGCGAAACCCTTGCCGTAAACAGTCTCGCTTCTAGTCTCGAAATACCCAGGGGCGGTATCAAAGTAATTAATCCCGCCTTCCGCGGCGGCAACCATAAGGCGGACGCACTCGTCGTGGTCGTCCACATTCTTAAACCTCATTCCGCCAAAACCCAAAAGAGAAACTTTTTTCCCTGTTTTTCCGTACTCCCTGTAAATCATCTTAACTCCTGACCTTATTGTATCAAAAATATGACTAAAATCAATCAAAATTAACATACCAAAAACACAGTTTGTAGTAAAAATCTTAAAATATTTTCAATTTTAATCAAGCGCCATGCACCTGCGCGCCATATATATGTATGAAAATATCATTTTTGTATGATATAATATTTTATCTTCAGGAGGTTGAATTATGTCAACTGTTGCAAGCAAGGAGAGGAACATAAGAAGATCTGTTTCCGGAAAACAAGGACCAAATTTCAGAACAGTATGGGCGTCATTGAAGGAACTCGCCGCAAGTCAAAAAGAGACTGACCGGATAGTAAGGCGAAACGGGAAACAGTTGGGGGAAATCCACCGCCGTTTTGGGCAAATAGCTGAACACCTTGTCGCCCCCGGTATAGCCAGACGTTTTAACGAACGAGGGTATCACTTTGATTTAGTGGCGACTAAAGGAGCTAAACTATACGATGAACGTGGAAAAATCAAAGCTGAAATTGATTTATTATTGGAAAACGGCAGTACAATAATGGCGGTAGAAGTAAAAGCAAGACCTGTAACACAAGATGTGGAACACCATATCAAACGGCTGGAAATATTGAGTTTGGAAAATCGGAATTCCCGCCGGGCAGTTGTCGCAATAAGCGCAGCCTGTGCAAATGCCTTCAA
>NZ_BDHD01000304.1:0-1549 GCF_054786075.1 Treponema sp. R6D11
CTATTACATAATCACCGCTAGCGCATGAAATGGGCAAACTAGCAAAAAGGGCATCTTCTGTCACATAGAAATTATAATATGCTTCTCGATTTTCGAACCCGTCCGTAATAGTTTTTGGCGTTTTGCGTTTTAATTCGGCTATGATATCTTCATTCTTCCCATTAGGGTCGACCGAAGGTCCTGATATTTTCGCTGACTTCAAAAGTTTTTCGGCGGAGATTTTGTCCACAATCAAAAAATCTGTTATATCAAGCTTCTCAGCATTTTTTAAATCAATAGTTATAGAGCAAATTTCGTTGTTGACATTTTCTTTATTAATATAAGCAGTTCCTGTATAAAAAACGCTCAATAACTCAGGAGTTTGCAATTTGATATGATAATCCAAATCAATTCCCATATCTTTTTCGACGTTGTCATTTATACCTTTATATGCTTCAATAGTTTCTAAAACCTCATATTTCCAAAGCTCATTTTTTATCATATCGTTAATTTTAGTTTGTTTAGCAGCATCCGCCATGCCTGATATTTGAGGATATTTCATCTTGATATTTCCTTGCGAGATTGTTTGTGAATTAGTCGAATATCCAGACGACAAAACTTGCGCACTGCGTGAAGTGCAGCCCACGAGAACCAGCGGAATTAAAAAAGTTATAAAAAATTTTTTCATGTTTTTCTCCTATTATTTTAGTACGCTATACCAAAACGCCGCTTGCACTCCTCTTAAAGGTTGATATGGATTTCTTGGCATTTCATATACTTTCAAGAAAATCATAGCCAAGTTATATGGCGTATCTGTCGAACGGGTAAATTGTTTGAACGTCATAGTGTTTGTATAAAACTGCTCATTGTTTTCAACTTCCCATAGAATTCGTTCTAGCTGGCTATTCATATAACTAGGTTCTAGGTTAGAATTTCTAGCCCAATTAAAATATTTAGATGCCGGCGTCCATTGCACCAATCCATAGCCATATCTCATATCATTAGTGTGTCCGTACTCCCATCGACCAGGATTTATATTGCTTTCTGTTTCCATATTTCCCAAAACCCCACACACCGCCTGCTTAGTCCAGCCTCTGGCGCGCAAAAATCTAATATATGCTGTGCATTAACTTTCATTTGAGAAACATTTAACGGCGCATTGCTGCTATATAACGAACCACTAGTTTCTTGTGGTTCATTCTGCTGTTGAATAACATTGCTTTGAGGCGGCGGAGTGGAAGCTGGTTTGGGTGCGACTACTGAGAACTTAGTTGATTGCAAAGTTTTTATTTGCCTTGAATTTCTGGCTTCGATCACAAAATAATATGTTCCTACCTGAAGTTTCCCAAATTTTATAGCAGAATTTATTTTCCCCAACGAATAGCTTTTGGTTCGTGGGTATCTTGTAATCGGGTAACCTGATAGCCATTTGCCGTTTTTGTTTTTGAAACCAACGCGCACACGTGTGATTTTTAGATTAGAATTTATCGTTTTCCACAGCGGAACCGCGCTCCCTTTTATCAACGGACTTGGGATCGATACTTTCGCAGATAGATACAAACTGCTACTT
>NZ_BDHD01000305.1:0-1435 GCF_054786075.1 Treponema sp. R6D11
ATAAGCCAAGACGACCACTTGTAAAGGTCTTCGTTTTCAAAATGACGGTCAAGTAAAAGCCATGCTTCGGCGATTTTTTTCGCAGGCACCTGGGATTCTGTTCTTCTTTTGCATATTTCAAGATCGATA
Organism: Treponema sp. R6D11; assembly: GCF_054786075.1. Classification (NCBI taxonomy): domain Bacteria; kingdom Pseudomonadati; phylum Spirochaetota; class Spirochaetia; order Treponematales; family Treponemataceae; genus Treponema; species Treponema sp. R6D11. The sequence goes on from NZ_BDHD01000305.1 coordinate 130, forward strand.
TACGGATAGGAGGAAGGTTTTAGCGTTTCATTCTTTTCAAGCACGGTAAGCGCCTGCGCGTTTGGAAGCAAGCGGGAATATCGGATAAGGGCGAATTGGCGGCTGTCTGAAAAAGATTCGGAATCGGTATCAATAATTTTTTGAAGGTAACCTGAAGCTTCCTGTGTGTCGTCAGTCGTAACCGCGAGGTTGTAGAGGCTTCTTTCGTCCGGAACAGCCGATTTGGAAAGGAGCAGCCAGAGGGAACGGGCGCTAGCGGGAAATCCCGCAAGATATATGCAGTCCGCCTGGCGGCCAAGGGCCCAATCTCCTTCCAAACGCGAGAAAAGAGCCGCAGCCCTGCGGATGTCTCCCAAGTCATAATTGTATTCGGCCGCGAAACGGATAAAATTAGCGGTCGGATGAGTCGCATTAATTACCGCCTGTATATCGTAAGAGGCGTTGTAACCTGTTTCTTCGCCTGACGAATCAACGCGGGCAATGTCCGGTTTTGGGTTAATAATTTTCATAATAATCAAATCTTGAGAGATAACCTCCGTTCCGTCGGATGAAATATCATCAGGCAAGGAAACGGCGGTTTGAGGGCTCTTAAAATCTCCCAAAAGGACGTGAAAAGACAGGCGCAGTTTGTTAAATTCGCCGTCCGTCAGCGCCGGTAAAAACGCGCGAAGGGCGTTTTCCGTTTCTTTGTTTAACGCCGTGTCTTTAATAAGGGCGGCCGCGGCAAGGGCGGATAGGGGCTGTGAAGAAGGGTATACTTTAAGGGCGCGTTTAATTGAAGCGCGGAAGTTTGAAAAAAATGGCGGATTACGGCGCACGAGCGCCTTTCTCCTTTTAAGGATAGAAAGCCACGATTCGACGCTGATTGCCTTTTTTTCAAGGCGGTCAAGTTCGCGGTTAAGGTTTTCATACTCTTTCTCTGTTCCTGTAAATATGTCGGCCGACGTGTCGTATTCGCGCAAACTGCGGGAAAAACTGTCCTGCTTCCGCGTCTCTTTGTTCGCGCCCCTTTCCACAAGGTAAAAACCGGTTAAAAAAACGCCCGTAAGCACAAATAGCATTAAACCGGCGATAAATGTTATGCGCAATAACGAACCTTTAAGAAACAAAACTTTTATTTTGTTTTGTTTCATGTTTTTTGTCCTTGAATGGTTTTGCGTATGCTGTCTAGAACGCCGTTGACAAAACGGTACGAGTCGTCTGTGCCGAATTCCCTGCTTATGCCGATGGCTTCGTCAATAACGATGGACGCAGGAATTTCTTTTTGAAATGTAAGGGCATAAACCGATATTCTTAAAATGGCGAG
>NZ_BDHD01000306.1:0-1523 GCF_054786075.1 Treponema sp. R6D11
ACATATAACTCATGTAAGAGAGGTTTTAGATACACCTGAGGCTTTTGGGTATACCAAAGAAGAGTTAGTGGCTATTTATAAAAAATTCAAAGAGCCTCTTGGTCTTGAGGGGAAAGCGAGAAATCAGATAATAGAGACCCTTCTTGGACGTGGCTGGATCAGGCTTAGGTATGTTCCAAAGAATGATGTGTGGACGATTGAGCTTTCCAGACTAAGACGAAAACAAAAAGAATTCCTATGGGCATGGGCAACTGATAAGTTAAATGCGAGTCCAGTCTCGAGATATCAAGTCATAAAGATAATAATGTTAGATATTGGTGTTATAACGGAAATATCTCTTGAAGATATGGCGGGCAGTAAATTGTTAGCGGTTTCCATGCAAAAAAATGTTAAGCCTTTAATTGCTGTAAACTCCGGTGCGGAATTACTGGATATATCACCGTCTGCTAGAACTGAACGTTTATTTAACTGTAAAGACGTGCTTTCAAGAGGCGTTTGGATAAGCCCTTCCGGGGATATGTTTGGTATTCCCTTAACTCATGTCATCGCCGTAATAGATGACCCCGATAAATTCGGACTATCTATGGAACAGATAAAAAGTGTTTATAATAAGTTTAATGAGGGGCTTGGTTCAGAGGGTAAAGCCAGGGACGAGATTGTTTCTATGCTTATATCAAACGGCTGGGTTAGAATCAGGTATTATCCGGGAGAGTATTTTCATGTGGAATTGAAGCAGTTAACCCCTCCTTATAAAGAATATTTATCTACATGGGCTTCTAGAGTAATAGCCAAAAATCCAGAAAAGGCTTCTATCGGCGTTAGTATTTGCGAGAAGGTAATTGATATTAATAAAACTACTTTAACGCTTATGGACGTTTCCCAACTTTCTCATAATTCCGCCCTAAAAATGAATTTTCCGCCTTCTCCCGCTTATTGGTTAAGCTCCCGTGGAGAAGTGTTTGGCGTTCATGGCAGCCACGCCAGCACCGTGATCGAAAGGCACGATGTTTTTGGCTTGTCAAAAGACGAGGCGGAAGAACTATTCAAATACGGCGAGGAAGACGCTATTTTAAAGAGGCTTATCAATGTAGGCTGGACCAGAATCAGGTTTCAAAGAACTTGTTATTTTATATCGGTAAAGAGCCTGTCCGCCCCTGTTAAAGGTTTATTAACCAGTTGGGTTTTAAGGGAGCTTGACCTGCACAAAAAGAGAGGGGCTACATTTGCCGTTATCGAGGAGATAGGGAGTAATCACTCCTCTAAGGTTTCTCTGTTAAATATGTCCAAAGGGGTTTTTACCCACGATGATTCTCTGGCGGTTAGTACCCATGAAAGCCTAGATTACGGTGATTGGAGTGTTTTCCCGCCCAATTCAGGTTAATTAACCGCCGTTTCAAGAGATATTAGCAAGTTATTTCCTCTAAATTTCCCTTTTAAGGCGTTTTTATATACATTGCTAGGGGGTATAGGGTTAGAAAAAAAATTCTATCCAGACTTGTTTTCTGAAAATAATGGTCTATAAT
>NZ_BDHD01000307.1:0-1410 GCF_054786075.1 Treponema sp. R6D11
CAATCTTTCCAGCCCGTGGAAATCGCCGCGAACGTTCCGTTAAAAACCATAGCGGCCCTAGCGGAAAGAAAAAACACCCTTCCTGGAGTTTCATGGCTTAGTAAGCCGATTAGAAATTATGAGGATTCGGGAAGCCTAGCCCATGTTTTAGGCTATGTCGGAGACATTACCAGAGACGAATTGACGTCCCTTTACAACCAAGGTTACCAGCAGGGAGACGTAATCGGCAAATCGGGAATTGAAAAGCAGTACGACGAGCTTTTAAAGGGAAAAGAGGGCAGGGAAATAAGGACGGTAGACGTAAGGGGCAGGCGTATCGCGGGAAGCGAAAACGTGCGCATTCCGCCCGAATCCGGCAAAAATCTCGTGTTAACAATAGATTACAACCTTCAGTCTCTTGTTGAAAAAGCGCTGGGACCGCGCATTGGAACCGCCATTGTCATGCGTCCTTCCACGGGGGAAATACTCGCGTTGGTTTCTTATCCGTGGTACGACCCCAACATCTTTTCAGACGGGCTAAGCACAGGTTACAGGGCGCTTGCCGAAGATCCAAACAAACCTTTCTTAAACCGCGCCATCCAATCCAGTTACGCGCCCGGTTCGACTTTTAAGGTCGTATTAACAACCGGTATCTACGCCGAAAAATCTTTTCCGCCGGAACAGACCATTCTTTGCCGAGGACTACTTAATTTCGGAAACCGCGACTGGCTGTGCCATATAAAGCCTCCCGGACACGGCAGATTAAACCTTCACAACGCTTTGGCGCAATCATGTAACATTTATTACATGACGGCCGGCAGGGATTATCTTGGGCCTGAAAGAATCGCGTTATACGCAAAAGAATACGGTTACGGCGAATTAACAAATGTCGATCTTCCCGGTGAAATAGCGGGATTTATCCCGAACCCGCAGTGGAAAGAACGCAGGTTCCACGAAAGATGGGTCGCGGGTGACACGATGAATATGTCCATAGGGCAGGGTTTTACATTGCTTACCCCCATTCAAATGGCGGATATGGTATGCATGGTTGTAAACGACGGAAAAATTTACAAACCCCACGTGTTAAAAGAAGTCCGCGATCCCGTGTCGGGCGCGGTTGAAAGAAGTATAAGGCCTTCCGTGTTACACGAAAGCAAGATATCGCCTGAAGTTTTCGAATCGGTACGCCGTGATATGAGAAACGTAATCACGAGCGGAACGGCGCAGTATCCTTTGAACATTAAATCGGTGCAGATAGCGGGGAAGACGGGAACCGCCGAAGTCGGATTCTTGGACAGATGGCATTCATGGTTTACCGCTTTCGCGCCTTATGACAACAGGAACGCGGAAAACGCGATTGTTCTTACAGTAATTGTAGAGGCGGCGAACAAATGGGAATGGTGGGCTCCTTACGCGTCGGCGATAATTTTT
>NZ_BDHD01000308.1:0-1514 GCF_054786075.1 Treponema sp. R6D11
GGACTCACGGTTCAAAATTCCACCGCGAACCTGGTTCAACGGGACAGAGCACATATCCTGCAAAAACTTTTAAAAATGTAAAGTTACCCGGACGCATGGGACGGGAAAAAGTAACGGTTTTAAGCCTTAAGGTTGTAAAAACAGATCCTGAAAAACAGCTCATTTTGGTTCGGGGCGCTGTTCCCGGTATTAATAAAGGGCTTGTGTTTGTCCGCTCCGCGGTCAAGAAGGGGCGGTAAACATGAACTGTAAAGTGTATTCAAAAGAAGGCAAAGAAATTCGTACTATGGCGTTAAACGATAATGTTTTTGGTCTTCCTGTAAACGAAGATTTAATTTGGTATGCTATTAATAACGAGCTTGCTAACAAAAGGCAGGGTAACGCCTGTACAAAGGGACGCGCCGAAGTTCACGGCTCAAACGCAAAACCCTATGCTCAAAAAGGAACAGGACGCGCCCGCAGAGGTGATAAAAAATCGCCTGTTCTTGTCGGCGGAGGCGTAATCTTCGGTCCAAAACCAAAAGATTATTCCTATTCAATACCCAAAAAAGCAAAACGGCTTGCCCTTAAAACTATTCTTAGTTTAAAAGCACAAAGCGACACGTTAAAAATAGTAGAAGATTTTTCAGTTGAATCGGGCAAAACAAAAGATTTGGCAAAACTTCTTGATAATTTTGAACCCGGACTTCGCACAGTAATAATCCTTAAAGATGACGATCCAAAAATTAAAAGAGCCGCGGCGAATATTCCGTGGGTTAAATATCTTTCTTACAACCGCCTTGAAGCGCATGAATTGTTTTATGGTCGCCAGGTGTTAATGCTGGAAACCGCAGCTAAAAATCTTAACGATTTTTACAATGAAAAGGAGGCAGGGGAATGATTCAATACGAAGATATTTTAATTGAACCTGTTCTTTCAGAAAAAGCAAACCACCTTCGTGAAGAAGGAAAATATGTTTTTAAGGTGGCTCAGTCGGCTACAAAGCCGCAGATTAAGGAAGCGGTGAGCAAATTGTTCAATGTGCATCCTATTTCCTGCACCACAATGGTTGTCGGAGGCAAGCCCAAAAGGCAGCGCTACCGCCAAGGATATACTTCCACTTGGAAGAAAGCGATTGTAAAAATTCCCAAAGATGAGAAGATTGCGATCTTCGAGGGCGTATAAGGAAAAATTATGGGTATTAAGAAATATAAACCAATAACGCCGGGAATGAGGCAATGGACAAGCCTTGATAACTCAGAGCTTACCAAGGGTGCAAAGCCGGAAAAGTCCCTTACAAAAGGAAAAAAAGAAAGAGCTGGACGTGATTCATTCGGACGCATCAGCGTGAGTCACCAAGGCGGAGGAAATAAACGCAAATACCGTGAGATAGATTTTAAGAGAGATAAAATAGGTATTCAGGGAAAAGTAGACACGCTTGAATACGATCCAAAACGAAGTGCGAACATCGATCTTATAAATTAAAAAGACGGCGAAAAACGCTACATTATCGCCCCTAAAGAACTTAAAACAGG
>NZ_BDHD01000309.1:0-1512 GCF_054786075.1 Treponema sp. R6D11
TCCGCTGCGGCTTTATTTGAAATCTTTCAAGCCAATGTTATTGTTGATTTTGTTTACAGGTACGCTTAACCTGTTTTTAACTCCGGGGGAGGTTTTATGGAGTTGGGGTGCTGTTTCTATCACTGCGCAAGGAATTAGCATGGCGATCACGATGTTGCTTAGACTATTCTTGCTCATGACTATCAGCGGGGTTTTAACGTATACCACTTCGCCGATTGCTTTGTCTAGCAGCATGGAAGCGATGTTTGCCCCGCTCAAAAAATTTAAGTTTCCTGCTCATGAAGTTGCGATGATGATGTCTATAGCGTTGAGATTTATACCTACTTTGATTGAGGAAGTTGACATAATCGTTAAAGCGCAAACGGCGAGGGGCGCTAATTTTAATACGGGCAGCATAATAAAAAGGATAAAAGCGCTTATACCTCTTTTGTTGCCGCTGTTTATTTCGGCCTTTAGGCGTGCCGATGATTTGGCAGTTGCGATGGAGGCAAGATGTTATAGAGGCGGCGAAGGGCGAACGAGTTATAAAATCATGAAATATGGATATGCGGATTTGGTTTCAACTATTTGTGTTATATCTATTATTGCGGCTGTGATTATACTTTAACACCAAATTTTTAACTATATTAGCTAGTGTTATGTTTGCGAATGCCTGACCTAATTCCCACGGAATATCAAATATTGCATAGCCTGTGCCTAAAATAAAGATTTTGTATATGCTGTATAAAACGACCATAGAGATTCCTGCGGCTATTGTTGCTAATAGGAATTTCTTTTTAAATTTGCAGACGATAAAAGACATTAGAGCTTTTATGATGACGGTCGCTGGGATGTAGTATATCGCACCATATATGAGGTCTGCCATGCCGCTACCAAGGGAGCTAGCTAAAATTGCAATAGGCGGAGGCAAAATTAGCGATATTAAAAAAATAACGACATCCCCTAGATTCACATACGCCCAGCCTGGCAGGGGCATTGGTATCTTTAGAAAAAATGTCGCTATGAAAACTAGGGCAATGGAAATGCTAGAGATTACAACATCTCTCGTTTTCATTTAATTTTTTTGATGTTTAATGTGATGCTTTCGGCTGATTGCTCTGTTATGTGAAGGTCTTTATATGGCAAGGCGAAATTGATTTTTAGTTTAGTTCTTTCATTGGTCTTTTTAACTGAGCCGACATCTACGTATGCTATAATTTGTTCGGGATTGATCATAGCTATTGACCGTCTCGTTCCTTTGATTTGGATATCGACGGCTTCTTCAACAGAGCTGTTATCATATATCTGCAGATCGTTTTTAGCGAGCGTTTCGACGTTTTGGATGTTTATCGGGATGTTATTGAATTTTTTAGTGATTTCAGGGTTTACGAAAATCGAAACGTATCCCCAAATAAAAATGGCGATGAAAACGCTTAATATTTTTTCATAGATGGGATATTTCGATGTTTTGGTTTTGTTAGTCATTTTTGCGTCTCCAAATTTTACGGATGCGAGCTTTAACGCTTGATGCCG
>NZ_BDHD01000310.1:0-1508 GCF_054786075.1 Treponema sp. R6D11
AATGAATACAATGCGCCAACTTATCGACAACGCCCATGAACTGCAATACGGTTTTTTGGCGGACAGGTACGAAGGCGACATAATATCCGCCGTTTTGGTAAAAGCAGATCCGGCTAAACAGCCTTCGATTCTTTCCAGGGACATACGGGAAAAGGATGAAGGAGTGGAAGTGCTGATCTCTCAGGGGATATTCGCGCGTATCGCAAGTACTATTTCCGGGCTTGTAAAATACATACATATTTTTTCCGTCGCGCTTTGGGCGTTGGCGGTTGTCGTGCTGGCGGCGGTTTTTTCGGGCACTATTCACGAGCGCAAGAAAGAATTCGCCATATTGCGAATTCTGGGGGCGACAAGAAAAAAACTTGTCGGCATCGTGTTAAACGAAGCGTTAATCGCCGGAATCGCGGGAGGCTGCGCCGGCGTCGTCCTCGCGAGTCTTGCGGTATTTCCGTTTAGCACCTACATAAGCGAACGGCTTGAACTGCCGTATCTAGACGCGCCGCTTTTTTATATTATTTTGCTTGTTTTGGGAAGCCTTTTCCTTTCCGCCGTCGTGGGGCCGCTTTCTTCCCTGTACTCGGCGTTGAAAATCAGCGGGGCGGAAACTTATTTTACAATGAGGGAGGGCGAATAAATGGGAATTCTTGAACTTCGTGAACTGACCAAAGAATACAAGCGCGGCGACAGGGCGTTTAACGCCGTAAACGGCGTAAGCCTTTCCGTTGAACGCGGGGATTTTATCAGCATTATCGGCAGGAGCGGCAGCGGTAAAAGCACGCTTCTTAACATGAGCGCGGGCTTGCTCAAGCCAAGCGCCGGAAGCGTTTTATTTGAAGGGCGGGATATTTTCAGTATAGATGACAAATCGATTTCTCTTCTTCGCAATGAAAAAATCGGTTTTGTCCCGCAGGGGCAGAGCCTTCTTTCCAACTTTACTGTTTTGGAAAACGTCTGCATCCCGTGGTTTTTGTTTAAGAGGGAAGGGGAGCCTGAAGAACGCGCCCTTGCCCTGCTTGAAAAAACGGGCATAGTACACCTTGCCGCCTCGTATCCTAAACAGCTTTCCGGCGGAGAGATGAGGCGCGTCGCCATCGCCCGCGCCCTTGTCAACAGCCCGTCCCTGCTTATCGCCGACGAGCCGACAAGCGACATGGACGCGGAAACCACGGCCGACATTATGCGCCTGTTAAGCGCCATAGCAAAGGAAGGGACCGCGGTGCTTATCGTAACGCACGAGCTTGACACGCTTTCCTACGGGAATAAGGTTTATTCGATGAACGAGGGAAATTTGTCGCTTAAAGCGGCATGAAAAATATAGGAGGATTATATGAAGAAAAGGATTTTCGGTATCGCCGTTACTGTGTTGGGACTGCTCCTCGCGTTAGGGTCGCAGTTTTTGTTTAAGGTATGCGAGCCGATGGGCGACATGATCATGAAATGTTTCTGGTCGGCGCGGGCGGAAATCGGCGTAGGCGCCGTTATTGCCGCTTTGGGAATCGCCCTTATTG
>NZ_BDHD01000311.1:0-1499 GCF_054786075.1 Treponema sp. R6D11
ATCAAATATAGTATTTGATATGATTTCCGGCAATTGTGTGATATCTTTTTCAAGGAGCAGAACCGCGCCGTCGGCGAGGGATTTTGCATTGAATTCTTGATGGTTATTTGTAACGTTTGGGCTTGGGATTAGGATGCTTGGCGTGCCTGTTGCGGCTATTTCGGCAACCGCGATAGCACCCGAGCGAGAGACGATTAAATCTGATACCTCATATAGAGCAGGCATATTTTCGATATATGGAAGAATTTTAATGTTGTTTGGGAGCGTTTTGAAATCAGATATGATTTTATCATAATTACGCTTGCCTACAGACCAAATAATATTATATTTTTCTTCGCCAAATTTTATAATCTTTTCGATTTGTGTATTGATAGCGTCTGCGCCTAGGCTTCCGCCCACGACTGCTAAGGTTGGCAGGTTATTATCTATGTTAAAAACTTGTTTTGCATTTTTAATATGTTCCAGCAAATCTTGCCTAATGGGATTGCCGGTTAGTACTATTTTTTTTGCATGTGGAAAGAATTTTTCTGCCTCAGGGAAGCTTATGCAGACTGTATCGACTATGCCAGATAGCATTTTTGATGTTAACCCAGGGAATGCGTTTTGTTCATGGATTAGGGTTTTGATGCCCAATTTGTTCGCTGTGCGTAATACGGGTCCTGATACATAACCGCCTGTGCCGACAACGAAATTAGCGCCAAAATTCTTTAGTATTTTTTTTGAAGCATATGTTGATGATACCAAGCTAAACAAATTTTTGCAATTGGCTAAGATGTTTTTTGGTGTAAAACTACGGCGGAAACCGCGTATGCTTATAAATTTAATATTGAAACCAGCGGCTGGAACAAAGTCTTTCTCCATGCCGTATTTAGTTCCGATAAATAGAATTTCTGCGTTTGGAACACGTTTTTTAACTTCATTTGCAATAGAAATCGCTGGGTTTATATGCCCTGCAGTGCCACCGCCTGCGAAGACGATTTTCAATTTATCTTTCATATTTGTTGCTCCTAATCTGGTAAACTGGATTTTCTGGATATATTAAGCATTAGTCCCATGGCTGCCATGTTTATGAAGAGTGTTGTTCCGCCGCTAGAGAAGAAAGGAAGAGGAATGCCGGTATTTGGCACGGAATTTGTTACAACGAGGATGTTTAATATAACTTCCCATGCGATTAACGCCATGATACCGAAAGCTGTTATTGCTTGGAAGCGAGTTTTTGCGTTATATGCTATCATAATTCCGCGCCATATTAAGAAAGCAAAGAGGATTATAATAGCGGCGGACCAGATGAAACCTAGCTCTTCCGCGACTATTGAGAAGATAAAGTCGTTTTGCGGCTCAGGTATGTATAGAAATTTTTGTCTGCTTTGAAAGGGACCGAGACCGAACAAGCCTCCTGAGCCTATAGCATATAGCGACTGGATTATTTGCCAGCCCGCCCCAGTTTTATCTGCGAAAGGATTTAGGAAGGATGTGAAACGTTTCATACGGTATGGTGC
>NZ_BDHD01000312.1:0-1383 GCF_054786075.1 Treponema sp. R6D11
ATCGCGTTTCTAACCATGTGTAATAATACTTCCGATATTGCTTCTATAATGTTTTTATCTATTTCATTTTCTTTGCCTTCCAGCGTTAGTTGTATATTCTTGCCAAGTTCTTGGGAAAGTTGATACACATAACGGGGGTAACTGTCAAAAATAGTTGAAATTGGAAGAGTACGAAGTGAAATAACGCCGTCATAAGCTGTTTTTATACTGTTACCGGCGTCTATAACATAATCTTTTAAAGATAAGTTTAGTCTTCCGCATAACCTTTCCAGTTTTTTAAGATTAGCCGCTTGTACGGGATCAATGTTTTTTAACTCTTTAAATGATTTTGAAAATTTCTTTAATAAATTGACAATTTCCACGCTGTTTTGAGAAATGACTTTTGCGGTTATTTCCAAAGTATGCAACGACATGATATTTTTAATAATTTCGTCTATTTTATCAAGAGAAATACGAATAGTTTCTGTTTTTGACTCTTTGTGTTTTTCTTCTTTAACGTCTTGTTTTTCTGATTCAGCGGGTTTTTCTTCTATTGGCAATGAAAATTCTTTATTATCCGTAAGAAGGAAAAGGTTTTTTACATATTCGCTTATTTCTATATTATCATCTTTTGACTTTTGTAATACGCTAAAACCCAATTTTAAAAGATCCAAAGAAGATAGGATAAGTTTTATAGCGTTATCAGAAAATGTTATCTGCTTATCTTTCATTGCGATAAAAACGCTTTCAAGCGAATGGCTTAATTCTTCTATGCGTTTAAATTCAAGCATACGCGAAGTGCCTTTTAAAGTATGCAAAGCGCGTAACAAGGCGGCAATATCATCTTCCGTTGAAATGCCGTCCTTAACTTTAAATATATAAGTTTCAACATTGGGTAATATTTCAAGCCCTTCATCAATGTATTGTTGTATAAATTTTTCTCTGTTCATGGGCATTGTTATTCTCCAAAGCCTTTATTTATCGCCTGATATATGATATTTTGCCAGTGTTTCTTTTAGTTCACTTGACATATTATTTAGTTTGCCTACAGTATCCGATGTAGTAGCGGTTGCAGAAACAAATTGATTTACGCCTGCGGATATTTCTTTTAATGCGGTGAAAACATGAGCGGCGGCAACTTCCTGTTGTTTACTAAGATTGAAAATTTGCTGCATACGAACGGCGACGCTCTGAGAAACATCTACTATGTTTTCAAAGACTTCTTTTTGTTCAACTATCCTATTGTAACCGGTATCTATCGCGCGCGAGCCGTTATTTGCCTCTGTTAAAAGATTTTGAGCGGCTTGATTTATTTCAGAGATATTTTCTTTTATTTCTGACGCTGATTCAACAACATTATTCGCAAAGCGCCGTATCTCGTCGGCTACTGATGAGAAACGCGAA
>NZ_BDHD01000313.1:0-1489 GCF_054786075.1 Treponema sp. R6D11
CTCCTCGGTACTGCCGATCACCGCCATAGTCCTTATAGCCGGCGTGGTTTTAACGCCCATGCCGTCCGGGACAATATTGATGTTTTTGGCGGGGGCCGCCCTGCTGATTATCGGGATGGGCTTTTTTACGCTTGGCGCGGACATGTCAATGATGCCGATGGGGGAAGGCATAGGCGTGGAACTGACCAAAAGCTCTAAATTGCTTCTGCTTGTCGTAGTAACTCTTGTAATCGGTTTTACCATTTCGGTCGCCGAGCCGGATTTACAGGTTCTGGGAAGGCAGACCCCTTCCGTTCCGGCGTTTACTTTGATATTTACCGTATCCATAGGGGTAGGGGTTTTTCTGATGCTCGCCGTTCTGCGCCCCCTATTAAAAATACGGTTTTCCGTCATACTTATCTTTTTCTATCTTATAACTTTTATCGTGGCGTATTTCGCGCCCGCCTCCTTTGTGCCTGTGGGTTTCGATTCGGGCGGGGTTACGACGGGCCCCATGACCGTGCCTTTTATCTTGGCGATGGGCGCGGGTATAGCCGCCCTGCGAAGCGACAAAAGCTCGCAGGAGGACAGTTTCGGCCTTGTGGCGATGTGCAGTATCGGGCCGATTCTGGCGGTGCTTCTCCTCGGCATTTTTTACAGGCCGGTTCAGGCCGAAGTGGAAACTTCCGTGATTTATGACGCGGCGACTTCAAGGGACGTGGTAAGGTTCTTCGCCCTTGAACTGCCCCACTCACTTAAAGACGTGTTGATATCTTTAAGCGCCATCGTATTCTGTTTTATAATATTCCAGATTGTTACGCGGCGTTTTAAAAAACACCAGCTTGGACGCGTCGCCGTGGGTTTCCTTTACACGTTTATCGGCCTCGTGATTTTTTTGACGGGGGTAAACGTTGGATTTTTCCCCGTAGGCCAGCTCTTGGGATCGCAGTTGGCCCAGTCGCCTAATAGGTGGGTTTTAATCCCGCTTGGGACGATTGTCGGCTACTTCATTGTAAAAGCGGAACCCGCCGTTCACGTTCTTAACAAACAGGTCGAGGAAGTTTCCTCCGGCGCGAAATACGCCACGATAAAAGTTATAAGATAGAAAAAGATAAGTATGACGGAAAACCGTATTTTTAATAGGGGGCGCAGAACGGCGAGCATCAGAAAAACCCCTACCCCTATGGATACGGTAAATATCAAAGTAAACGCCGGAACGGAAGGGGTCTGCCTTCCCAGAACCTGTAAATCCGGCTCGGCGACCGAAATGGTAAAACCGATTACAAGAGTTACTACGACAAGCAGAAGCAATTTAGAGCTTTTGGTCAGTTCCACGCCTATGCCTTCCCCCATCGGCATCATTGACATGTCCGCGCCAAGCGTAAAAAAGCCCATCCCGATAATCAGCAGGGCGGCCCCCGCCAAAAACATCAATATTGTCCCGGACGGCATGGGCGTTAAAACCACGCCGGCTATAAGGACTATGGCGGTGATCGGCAGTACCGAGGAG
>NZ_BDHD01000314.1:0-1488 GCF_054786075.1 Treponema sp. R6D11
CCCGCCACAAAGCTGCGGCGCGTGGCGGCGCCGCCGGAATGGCAATGGGCATCCATGGCTTGTCTCCTGTGCTCAGGTCACGGGGGCGGGGTTGAACAGCACCAATTGATTGGCCAGCTTCCAGTGCTCGGCCCAGGTCTTCCTGCGGCCGCTGGCCACGTCCAGCATCAGGCGGAACATCTCCCAGCCCACGTCCTCGATGCTGGCCTGGCCTTCGGCGATGCGGCCCGCGTTCACGTCCATCAGGTCATGCCAGCGCCGCGCCAGGTCGCTGCGCGTGGCCACCTTGATCACGGGCACCTGGGCCAGGCCGTAGGGCGTGCCCCGGCCCGTGGTGAACACATGCAGGTTCATGCCGGCGGCCAGTTGCAGCGTGCCGCAGATGAAATCGCTGGCCGGCGTGGCCGCATAGACCAGGCCGCTTTGGATGCCCCGGTCGGCCAGACGCTGGCCCGGCGACAGCACGCCGGTGATGGGCGCCGTGCCGCTCTTGATGATGGAGCCCATCGCCTTCTCGACGATGTTGGACAGGCCGCCCTTCTTGTTGCCCGGCGTGGTGTTGGCGCTGCGGTCCACGCGGCCCTTGTCCAGGTAGGCGTCGTACCAGGCCATCTCCTCGATCATGGCCTGGGCCACCTCGGGGCTGGAGGCGCGCGAGGTGAGCTGGTCGATGCCGTCGCGCACCTCGGTCACCTCGCTGAACATCACGGTGGCGCCTGCGCGCACCAGCAAATCGGTGCAAAAGCCCACGGCCGGGTTGGCCGTGACGCCGCTGAACGCATCGCTGCCGCCGCACTGCACGCCCACCACCAGGGCGCTGGCCGGCACGGTCTCGCGCCGGCGCGCGTTCAGCCGCTCCAGATGCACCCTGGCGCTGCCCATGATGGAGTCCACCATGGACATGAAGCCCACATGCGCCTCGTCCTGCAGGCAGACCACGTCCAGCGCGGGCTCGCGCTCATCGACGATGGGGAAGGACCCCGGCGGCAGCAGCCGCTCGGGCTGCAGCTTCTCGCAGCCCAGGCTCACCACCATCACCTCGCCGCCAAAATTCGGGTTGTGGCTGATGTTGCGCAGCGTGCGCTGCGGAATCTCGGCGCCCACGGCATCGATGGCCACGCCGCAGCCATAGCTGTGCTCCAGGCCCACCACATCGTCCACATTCGGATAGCGCGGCAGCAGCTCGGCCTTGATGCGGCCCACCGCGAAATCCAGCACCCCGGCCACGCACTGCACCGTCGTGGTGATGGCCAGGATATTGCGCGTGCCCACCGTGCCATCGGCATTGCGGTAGCCCTCGAAGGTGTAGCCCGTCAGCGGCGGCAGCTCGGGCGGCTGCACCGTGGCGATCGGCAACCCCTCAAGAGACAGCGCCCCCGGCATGCGCAGCAGCCGCTCATGCACCCAGCTGCCCGCGGCAATGGCCTGCAGCGCATAGCCGATCACCACGTTGTAGCGGCGCACCTCGCCGCCCTCGGCAATGTCCAC
>NZ_BDHD01000315.1:0-1368 GCF_054786075.1 Treponema sp. R6D11
ACGAAATCACAATGAAAAACAATCCCATTATGCGCGCAATACTGAGCAATTTCTTCAACGGGTTGAATTGACCCGATCTCGTTATTAACAGCCATGCAGGAAACAAACCCAATATCATCATGTTTTTTCATGCTTTCCAAGACAAACTCACCAGAAGAATTTACGTCCGCGTATGCGAAATTTTCCGTCGCCTCTGCCGTTAATCTGCTCGATGGATGCTCCAAATAAGAAGTAATAACTCTATTGTTTTTTGCCCTCTTATTCGCGTCAAACCAACCCAAGATCGCCAAATTGTTGCTCTCAGTTCCACCGGATGTGAATATAACTCTGCCTGACTTTTTGCCGAGCAACCTCAAAACGTCCTGCCTCGTCTTCTCAAGCTCCTTCTTCGCATTATATGCCGGCGCGTATAAAGAGGAAGCGTTATACCAAAACTCGTCAGCATAAGCCTTATACTTTTCCATCATCTCGGCATCTAACAGCCCTGTCGCAGCATTATCTAGGTAAATCATACTCATCCAGCTTATCCTTGTTTTTTATAATCTCTTTTAGTTTTTTATTAACGTGCAATCCCGCATCCAAATCGAGTGATGAAAAATTCCCGCATTCTTTATATGTATTCCCCGGCACATCAACCATATTCGATATAACATCACAGCAATTATGGATCAGCATCATGA
Source organism: Treponema sp. R6D11 (assembly GCF_054786075.1). Taxonomy (NCBI): domain Bacteria; kingdom Pseudomonadati; phylum Spirochaetota; class Spirochaetia; order Treponematales; family Treponemataceae; genus Treponema; species Treponema sp. R6D11. Next base: position 681 of record NZ_BDHD01000315.1, read on the forward strand.
TCTTTTCAGGGCTAGTTTTGCTCACAAGATAAAACCCTGTTTGGCATCCCATTGGTCCAAAATATATTGTATCACCAGATAGATTCCGCACAACCGTCGCAAACATATGCTCGTATGTATGAAGCTGACTATTAGACAGGATTTTATCAGGAGTATTCACAGCGGTCGGTGGCATAATACGCATGTCATAGGTATAAATATCTCCATCTTGCCGGCTCAAATAAACTCCCGGCCGGAGCAAAGTGTGATCAACCTCGAATGATTCTATTTTTTCCATATCTAAAGTATATCACATTAGCTCTTTTTTTTCAAGTCTTCGACAAAAAATCACAAAATTCATATAATATATTAAGAGGAGATGATAATATGTTAGATGGTTCAAAATTGATAAACTTGAATCGTGGTGCGTATGCGCAAGTTGCCCCATTCGTACAATCAGCTGTAAACGCTTTTGGAAATCGAAGAATGCTTACCGAAATGGATTTATTAAATTTGACAAATTCGGTTGTAAACAACGGTCGATTTCTAAGCAGCAACCGCATACCCGGGTTTACAAACGCAGAAATTAGGCAGCTCATAAGAAATATGATATTGCTAACCATGCAAGTGAATTTCGGCACATCAAGCGTTAACCCATTTTTGCAACGATACTACGGAGAAATATTAGGTTTTCTATTAAGTTTTATGG
>NZ_BDHD01000316.1:0-1366 GCF_054786075.1 Treponema sp. R6D11
CTTGGCGTAAAAGGCGGGAACATGGGAGCGTTCTTTGTGGACGTTAATTTCGTTTATTTTCCCGGCGACGTCATAATAAAAAACACCGCTTATCCCACCGACTCACGCGAGAACGTGCATTACAGGCGTTATACCTTAGGGCTCGGCATCGGTTATAAATTAGGTTTCTTCGACAGAAACAAAGGAATTTAATAAGGAGGACGATATGAAAAACAACGTTTTTTTAGTAACAGTTTTACTAATTTTTGCGGTTTTTATGTTTTCGGCTTGCTTGGATTCGGTGAATTTTGACCCCGATTCAATATATAACACCAACGTTACAGGCGATATAAACACGACCGACGTTACCAGCGCGGTACTTATGCTTACCAACAGATCAAAAACCGTAGACGTAACAAACGTTTCCATCGCCCAGCCGGAATGGGCGCCTCCCGAAGGAAGTCCTTGGGCGCAGGCGCCGGGCGTCTCATTCACCAACAGGCCGAAACGGCTTGAAAGAAAAGCGCAATATCTGTCGCCGAGCGACAAAAGCTACCAAATTACCATTGACTATGCTTTTGACGCCAATGAAGATTCCCCCGCGGGCGCAGGAACTCAAATCCTGACTATCCCTCTGCCGCTCCCACGGCAGATAGTGGAGCTTTTTATTTACCGCGACAAAGACGGCGTTACCATAATCGATAAAGACGTTATCGATCCCGACCCCAACGATACCGGAAATCCGGCGGTAGATCCGTCGCCCGGAGAAGGTTCAAGCCCCGCGGTAATTCCGCCGGAATACAGGAACAGGATGGCTACTTTTGTGGTGATTAACAAAACAAACAGCCAGATTATCGACAGAGCGGAATTCAAAATGGGCGACAAGGGTTACGCCATCGGCAAAATCGGCATTACCGACAAACAGTCAATCGCCTTAGGACAGGGCACTTGGGAGACTACGGTGTCGTACACGCTGAACAGCAAATTGACAACACTAGGCCCCAAAAACTCAGTTATCGTTCCATCCAACGATCCGCAGTCCGTCAGGGAACATTATCTTTACTTCTATAAAACAAAACGCGGCGACTACAACATCAGCCAGGAATGGCCGCCCTATCCCGACGACGCGGACGAAGAAGACCTGCTTCCCCCCGATTTTTACGGAAGAGGCAGAGGGCTAATCAAGATAATAAACAACAGTTATTCCATCGCCAAAATGGTAACTATTCTGAACCTGCGCGAGAGCGGTATCGGCCCGATGATCGTCTACTACCCGGAATTCAGCCCGCCCGTTCCCGTGCAATATTCCAAGACCGGCTATGTCAACGTGGTGGGAACCAACGACTTCCCCATCGACGCCCATGAAGACTATCTTATCCAAATTACT
>NZ_BDHD01000317.1:0-1474 GCF_054786075.1 Treponema sp. R6D11
GATATAGGCGTAGGCGACCATCATATAATAATAGGCGTTATAGGGATCGGCGGGGTTGTTTTTGGCTTTTTATGTTAAAAAAAAGATAAGGCGGGTTAAAAACTTTTTTTTTGGGGGAAACGCGGGAAATTTTCCTAATTAAGGCAAAATCCCCCCCCCCCGCGGGGGGTTCCTACCCCAAAAAGTGGATGGTGGACAGCATATAAACCTTGTTTTTCCTTGGGGCGGTAATGTAGTAGGAGTCTATGCCGGAAGCGTCTCTTTTTAGGCTTTTTGGCGTTAATCCGCAGGAAAAAAGCGGTAAAATTACAATAAATAGCATGTAAATTTTAATGTTTTTCATTGTTTATAATATATCATTACGGTATACTTTTGTATATTAGGCTTTTTTAGAAATTGCAGGTTTTTTAATGGCGCGAAACGAAAAAGTTGAAATGATAATTCCGATAATATAAGGTGATCTTGAAAATCCGGCAACTGAAATTAGTTATTTTACTTTTAGCGTTGATTATTTTCTCTTGTAAATCGACGCCTGCCAGCAAAACAAATTCCCCCGAACCGCCAAAAAAAACCGACAGCAAGGCTCCCGCCGGAGGACTCGCCGAAGAAATACGGGACCTTGTAGAAACAGGCCTTTTATCTTCCATGACGCAGGCGCAGGAGTTAATCCGCAGCAGGGATCTTGGCAATGCCGAGTTCGGCAGAACGATGAACAGCCTTATCGCGTTAATTGTAAAGCGGGTTTATCCCGATTCAAAATTGGCGCTTGCCAACGTTGATCTTCCGCTGACCTCTGTTTACAACCGCATTATCAAGGAAGCGGAAAAAGGCGTATACGTCCATCCCGGGGAAAATTCAACAGATTTTTTTGAATATGTTCTGCCGTTCTTCGCGGTTAACAACGAAACGACCAGCGAACTTCTTGCCGCCGCCCTAAAGAACCTTTCAAAAGCGGACGGGTTAAAGCCGGATTCCGTTCTGCCCGCTTATTTTTCAGGGTTAATTTATGAGCGCATGAACCAGCTAAAGGACGCCGACGCCGCATATAAAAAAGCGTATTCCATCAGCAATGAATTTTATCCTGCCATAACGGGATCGGCGCGTTTACTGGCGCTTAACGGCAGACGGTCGGAAGCAGCGACTCTTTTATCCGATCTTATAATAAGATACCCGGACAGCCTGTATATAAAAAGCCAGCTTGCCAATACCTATTATGAAGGCAGGGACTGGTTACGCGCCATGCCGGTTGTAGATGACATTTTAAAGAACGATCCGCGCAACGGGGATCTTTTGTTGATGAAGGCGCATATACTGATAGAACAGGGTAATTTCGCGCAGGCGAACACGGTTCTTGCCACTTACGCGTCGATTAACTCCAACAACAGGCAGTATCTTTTCCTACGCGCGGGGTTGCAGGCGGAAGTAAATAAAAACCGCGACTCGGCATTAAATTATCTGCTCTCGATCTGCCGTT
>NZ_BDHD01000318.1:0-1454 GCF_054786075.1 Treponema sp. R6D11
CACATAGCTTGCCTATTTCAATACCATGTTCATTGGTTTTATTTAGAATATTATCATATTCACGAGGTGTAATGTGTCGTGCATGATATGAAACTGTTGGTAATTTTCTTACAGCCGTAACAAAGTCTTTCCCATCAGAAGTAAAAGTCCCTAGTATTTTAACATTATAAGTATAACTGAACATTTTCTGTTTATCCCTATCTGATAAATCACGTTCAGATATTCTTGCATAATGAACAGCAACCAATGTTTTATCTTGATTTCTGAAGATAGGGTCTTCATCATAAATCTCAGCTTCAACTCTAGCTAAGAATTTATTACCATCTTCATCACGGGGAGTAAGAACGATAAAATCGCCCGTTTGTGGACTAACCTTTGAATCTTCATATGATGAATAAATTAAAAGTGCGTCCCCTGTTGTTTTCTGTCCATACAATACACCAAAATCTTTTGTTTCTTGATTCATAATTTAAACCTCTCATGAATATCTAAAAATAAATTCTCAATATCAACATGATCCATCCTCTGTGATTGATAAAGAGATGCCTTAACCCGATTTATTATTTCATCGTTGAAATTATTTTTCAAAGTTACAAAATTATGTACCTCTACCAGAGGATAAGGATAACCTAATATATAATGTTCTTGTGTTAATGATGTAAGTTCCTTGATTATATTTTCAAGAAAAGGTATATCTCTTTTTGCAGTCCGCACTTCCCGCTCATTCATCTTTTTAGTTATAGAGGGAACAACATCAAAAATATTAAAATCAAGAATAACCCAATCATAATTTTGTAATTTCTCAACATAATCAAGTCTAGCGACATAAAAAATTCCAAATCCTCGTCCACTATTGAGATTATTTGCAGCATACATGCTATAATTTTTATGCACGCTTGTTATATTTCCCACTCGAATTGCTTTCTTTTCTTCTGACTCAGGGTATGCACTTAACAAAACATCGTCATTGATTTCAAACCAACAGCATAATTTTTGCCATCGTTGTTCTTGAATAGAAAACGGATAAGTAGGTTTTTTCTCTTGTTGAAGATATAAATCTATTTTCTTAAATGACGATGAAAGTTCAAGTTTGATAGGAGTCTTTTTGGTAACGGCTAATAAAATAATATTTTTCTGATTTGCTAATTCGCCTATCTTAATTAAATATTTCTGTTTTATATTGTTTGAACGCAAAGCTCCATCACGAAGTATAACATCTCCTTTTTGAGCTAATGGGTGATTTAGGATTTCAAGAACAAGAGCCCATTCAAGAATTTCTTGACAAAAGGCTAATAATATTGATACAGATGAACAAATTGCTTCTCTGTTAAATCCAAAAATATTATTAACTTCCGGTTCATCGAAAAATGAAATTAACCCTTTTACTGGCGTAAGTGACAATAATTCATCAAATATCGCATTTTTATGGGCATCATTAGTAATTAAAATAATAT
>NZ_BDHD01000319.1:0-1448 GCF_054786075.1 Treponema sp. R6D11
CAAAAGCAACACACGAGGCCAAAATAGATGCGTAATTAGAAAACGAAAAAGTACCCTTCTATGTAGGCTTAGATGCACCAGCCGATAGCCTGCATTTTGGACATCTCCTCCAGTTAATTAACGCGCGCAGATTTCAAGAAAGAGGTCATACTCCAATCCTTCTAGTCGGTGGTGCTACAACCAAAATCGGAGACCCGACCGGCAAACAAGACATGCGCAAAATGCTAACAGACGATGATATCGCGCACAACATCGAGTGCTTCAAAAAACAGTTCGCTAGATTCGTCGATTTAAACAACGCAATAATTGTAAATAACGCAGATTGGATAGACGAACTGACTGTTGCAGAATTCATTCGTCTAGGTTTCAATTTCAATATGAGCGATATGTTAAGAATGGACTGCTACGCTAACCGGCGCGAATCAGGCGGACTAACACTCGGCGAAATGTGCTACCTTCCAATGCAAAGCTACGATTTCATGCATCTTTATAAAAAACATAATTGCAAAATGCAAGTCGCAGGGCAAGACCAACGGAGTAATATTTTAGGCGGCGTAAACCTAATCCGCAAAACTCTAGGCGAAAAAGGCAATGTCTTTGGATTAGTAACAAACCTCCTCCTAACCTCGGAAGGCAAAAAAATGGGCAAAACTGAAAAAGGCGCAGTTTGGCTCGATAAAGACAAATTTTCTACATACGATTTCTACCAATATTTTAGAAACGTTCAAGACAACGACGTCCTAACCTTGCTAAAAATGCTAACATTCATCCCGCTAGACGAGCTTAAAAAATACGAAAGCTATGAAAACGAGCAACTAAACGAACTAAAAGAGTTGCTCGCATACGAACTAACAAAAATGGTTCACGGCGAAGACGCAGCAAAAGATGCTCAAGCAAAAGCAAAATCCCTCTTTTCCGGAAGCGGCGACGATGCTCCAACAAAAGAATTAGCTATTGATAACGATATCAGCATTTTGGATTTTCTAGTCCTAACAGAGCTAGCAACTTCAAAAAGCGAAGCAAGACGGTTAATCGAACAAGGCGGCATCAAGCTAAATAATATTTCAATCACAGACACAGCATATATAATAGAAAAAAAATCAAACGAAGTGCTAGCCCAAAAAGGCAAAAAAGTTTTCCTAAAAGTAATCATGAAATAAAAAAGGGGCATACATATGAAGAAAATTAATTTTTTATTATTAGTCATCCTCCTCAGCGCAATCCTTCCAATTAAAGCGCTTGCTGCTTCTTTTCAGTCGCCTTCATATGCTATCTATGCCCTAGAAACAACGCAAGAACTAGAAAAAAAAGGCGCAGATAAAAAGTTCCATCCAGGCGAGCTTATCTATGGAATGATCGGACTTATTGTAAACGACAATTTCGGCAGAGACGATGAAATCGAAATTCCAAAAGTCGTGCGTCCAGCAGGTGTCAAAACCACTTTAATC
>NZ_BDHD01000320.1:0-1446 GCF_054786075.1 Treponema sp. R6D11
CGCCCCAGCAGGCCATCCGCTCGGCGGCCCTGCCATTCGCCATCACGCACGAGCCGGGCCACATGCTGGTGACGGAGTTGCGCAACAGCCATCTGGCCGCGTTCTGACGGCCTGCCTGCCTGGCTGACTGGCTTGGGGCCCGCTTCGGCGGGCCTTTTTCTTTGCGTTGCCGGCCGGCAAGGGGCCGCTCCTGTTCAGTTTTCGTGAACAGAGGGGGCGAAAACTTCTCGATGGACGCGGTCCAGGGGCACTTTTAGATTGGACGCCAGTGGTGGGCATCGGCGGCGGGCCGTGCTCCAGGCCACGGTTTTCCTGACTTCAACTTCGAGACAAACGGGTTCCGACACCATGCAAGAACGCTCCACTCCCCATGACAGGCGCTGGCAATTCTGGATAGACCGCGGCGGCACATTCACCGACATCGTGGGCAAGCGGCCCGATGGCAGCCTGGCCACGCACAAGCTGCTGTCGGAAAACCCCGAGCAGTACCGTGATGCGGCCGTGGCCGGCATCCGCCACCTGCTGGGCCTCAAGCCCGGCGAGCCGGTCACGCCGGACCTTGTGGAGTGCGTGAAGATGGGCACCACGGTGGCCACCAATGCGCTGCTGGAGCGCAAGGGCGAGCCCACGCTGCTGGTGACCACGCGGGGCTTTCGTGATGCGCTGCGCATTGCCTACCAGAACCGCCCGCGCCTGTTCGACCGGCATATCCAGCTGCCCGAGCTGCTGTACAGCGAGGTGGTGGAGGCACTTGAGCGCGTGGATGCCCATGGGCAAGTGCAGCAGGAACTGGACGTGCTGCACCTGCACACCGCGCTGCTGCAGGCCCATGCCCGGGGCCTGCGCAGCGTGGCCATCGTCTTCATGCATGGCTACCGCTACATGCGGCACGAGCAGATTGCGGCGCGCATTGCGCGGCAGGCGGGATTCACGCAGATCAGCACCTCGCACGAGACCAGTCCGCTGATGAAGTTCGTGAGCCGGGGCGACACCACGGTGGTCGATGCCTACCTCTCGCCCATCTTGCGCCGCTATGTACAGCAGGTGGCTGGCGAGATGCCGGGCGTGCAGCTGTTTTTCATGCAGTCCTCCGGCGGGCTGGCCGATGCGGGCAGCTTCCAGGGCAAGGATGCCATCCTGAGCGGGCCGGCCGGCGGCATCGTGGGCATGGCCCGCACGGCGGGGCTGGCCGGGCACGACAAGGGCATCGGCTTCGACATGGGAGGCACCTCCACCGATGTCAGCCACTACGCTGGCGCCTTCGAGCGCGAGTTCGAGACCCAGGGGGCCGGGGGGCGCATGCGCGCGCCGATGATGAGCATCCACCCGGCGGCCGCCGGTGGCGGCTCGGTACTGGCCTATGACGGCTCGCGCTTTCGCGTGGGACCGGAGAGCGCGGGTGCCAACCCCGGCCCCGTGAGCTACCGCCGTGGCGGGCCCCTGGCC
>NZ_BDHD01000321.1:0-1336 GCF_054786075.1 Treponema sp. R6D11
GACATACCAAAAGATATTACGGCGTTGACCGCAGAATGGAGTCCTAGCGCGAGCGCTTTAAAGAAAAAGAAAGGCGACTTAAAGGACGAGGCTCTTTCAGCGAGGGCAAAGCGTCTTGACGAGCGTACTTCAAGAATCAGATTTACAGACGAAGAAGTAGAAACCGCCGCTACAATGATTAAAGAAGCGAAGCGTCCTCTGCTCTACGCTGGAGGCGGAGTTATCAGTTCTGGAGCGGAAGAAGAACTTATCGCCCTCGCTGAAAAACTTAACGCTCCTGTGGCGTTGAGTCTCATGGGCATAGGTTCGATTCCAAAAGATCATAGGCTCTGCACAGGGCTTGTCGGAATGCATGGAACTGTAGCGAGCAACAAGGCGATTCAAAAAACAGACTTGCTGATTGCTATCGGTGCTCGTTTTTCCGACAGAGTTACAAGCAAGGCTGATATGTTCGCAAAGACAGCGAAGGTTATTCACTTTGATATTGATCCTGCCGAAATTAGCAAAAACATTGAAACTCACGCATGGGTGATAGGAAACTTAAAAGACACTCTTAAACAGTTGTTGTCAAAACTTCCTGCCCGTCTTGAAACCGAATGGGACTGCGAAATTGACAAATGGAAAACCCATCTGCCTCAAACTTACACTCACGAAGTTACATTCGCTAAAAACGCACTCCACCCTCGCTTTATTATAGAAGAAACAGCAAAAGCCCTTGGTCCCGAAACAATCGCCGTTACCGATGTAGGTCAACATCAAATATGGACTGCACAATTTTTCCCGGCAGAAAAGCCAAGATCATTTATCAGCTCTGGCGGTCTTGGAACGATGGGCTTCGGTCTTGGTGCGGCTTGCGGTACAAAAATAGCGAACCCCAAAAAGCCAGTTGTTCTTTTTACAGGAGACGGCAGTTTCAGAATGAACTGCGCTGAGATGGCGACTCTAACCAATAATAAAATCCCGCTTTTAATAATTGTCTTTAACAACGGAGTTCTAGGCATGGTAAGGCAGTGGCAAAGTTTCTTTTACGAAAAAAGATACTCGCAAACAAATCTTGGTGCGGCTCCCGATTTTTTGAAACTCTGCAACGCTTACGGCGTTACGGGTTTCCGTGCAGGGGACAGGGAGTCTTTTAAGAAGGCTCTCCACGAAGCAACAGCGGAATTGTCCGCCGGAAGATCGGCTCTTATCGAAGCTGACATAGATCGTGATGAGAATGTCTTGCCGATGGTTCCTTCGGGTAAGCCGATTGACGAGCAGATTTTGTAGGGGGAAAATAGGCAACCTCCCTACTTTCTCTGCGTCAAATCCCACTCCATAGCGTTAATTGCAGAAA
>NZ_BDHD01000322.1:0-1332 GCF_054786075.1 Treponema sp. R6D11
GAGAACAGGAAGCTTGAGTTAAAGAAAAAAGAAGAAGCAAAGAAATATAGTGGTGACAAAGGTTTTTGGGATAAATTGAAAAGAAAAGTTAGAACATAAAAAAAGAGCCTTCCGGCTCTTTTTAGTTATATTTTTATGCTCTTCTGCGTTTTCTGCGGTCGTAACTTGTCTCTTTTAGCATCTCTATGCTGTCCAGGGCTTTGCCTGTGCCGATTGCGACGCATGACACGGGATTTTCCGCTAGATAGCATTCGATGTCACATTCTTCCTGAATCAGTTTATTTAATCCGTGGATTAGTGCGCCGCCGCCTGTTAGGACGATGCCGTTTGTTGCGATGTCGCCGATTAGCTCTGGCGGGGTGATTTCTAGGAGCATTTTAACTGCTTCGACGATTTTATCTGCACAATCTGATAACGCTTCTTTGATTTCTTCGCTGGTTATAACTAGGCTTTTTGGAAGCCCTTTTAATAGGCAACGCCCGCGGACTTCAAGCTCTTTAACTTCTTTTTTGCCATTTTCATCTTCGAATGAAACAACGCAGCCGATTTCTTTTTTGAGTTTTTCGGCAGTTCTTTCGCCGATTAGGACATGATGTTTTTGGCGGATGAATTTGATAATAGCGTCGTCGAATTTGTCGCCAGCGATTTTGATTGATTTGCTTTCGACTATGCCGCCTAGAGAAATTACAGCGACGTCCGTTGTGCCGCCGCCGATATCTACGACCATGTTGCCGTAAGGTTTAGAGATATCAACATTCGCACCGATAGCGGCTGCGAGAGGTTCCTCAATTAGATGCACACCTGATGCGCCAGCTGATTTTGCAGCGTCTAGCACGGCTCTTTCTTCAACTTCTGTGACCCCTGATGGGATACAGATTATAACTCTTGGTTTGAATAGCTGACGTTTGCATGCCTTATTCAAGAAATGTCTTAGCATTTGTTCTGTAACTTGGAAATCAGAGATAACGCCGTCGCGCAGGGGGCGGACTGCGACTATATTGCCAGGCGTTCTGCCTAACATTCTTTGTGCTTCGTTGCCGACTGCGATTACTGCGCCGGTTATAGTATCAACCGCGACAACAGAAGGTTCGTTTAGAACGATTCCTTTTCCTTTAACATATACTAATACGCTTGCGGTACCTAAATCTATTCCTACGTCTTGTGGCATTTTTCATCCATCCCCTTTATAAGTATTTTCGTTTGAGTGTTTTTAGACTAACTTTTCTTTCATATCGGTTTTTTCCCAAGGTGCATCGATATCATCTCTGCCGAAATGCCCATAGCATGCGGTGTCTTGATATATTGGTCTCCTTAAATCTAGTGTAGAGATTA
>NZ_BDHD01000323.1:0-1441 GCF_054786075.1 Treponema sp. R6D11
GTTTAAGAGCGGCGAGTAATCTTTTGCGGATAACAGTTCTTGAATACCGTCCTTGTCAAAATCTATTACGACAATTTGCGCGGCGGTGTTTGCGAGAGCGGCATCTGGAGCAAAACCGCCGCCTAGGCCAAAAAAAATCACGAAGCCCGTATCGGGCGGAATGGTCGAGACGAGGCGTTCGGCTTCGCGCTTGGGATCGATTAACGAGTGGAGGGGGCGGTTATCTCCGGGCGCGACTACAATGGAAGGGACAATTTCGCCTGAGCGCGATTCGGAAAAAATGTAGCGGCTACCCATAGGCCGCCTCGTTAATAGCGGTTTCCATTTGATTGTCGGTTACGTCTTTTTCATCGGGGAACAGCAGGGGGGCAAGTTCAGTCTTTAGGTTCGCCGAATATTCGCCGTTTTTCAAGGCGGCGATTAGGGCTTTAACGCCTCTTTCACGGAAGTTCGAAGGATCGCCATTTACTTTCTGCGCCTTAAAATACTCGCCGGTGTTGTATTTGCCCGCCTTTTCTTCGCAAAGCGCGTTTTCAAATACTTCGTTGTGGCCAAGGGAAAAAATCCGTTTCGGCCATGAGGCAAGCTGTTTCTTAAACCACGCGGCGTAAATGTCAAAACTTCCGCCTTCCTGTATAAGACTCGATCTTATAAAACTTTGCGAGTATACGGGAGTAAAACGGCTTGCGTTGTCAAAAAGCAAGTGGTCAAAAGCGTAAGGCCGCACATGGCTTCTCATGTCCTTAACGGAAAGATCCATGCCGGCAAGATAAATGTTTCCGCTTGTCAGGGCGAGCGCGAGTTCCACGGCGCAGGCGGTAACGGTTCCTTTTTGCGGAATGATTACCGAAGGCAGGGAAAGCTCGTGCAGGATGACGCTCTGCCAAAAACTGCCGTCGTTCATTATCAGCATGGGACTTCCCGCGCACTGAGAGGGAAGGGCGGCGCAGAGGTTTACTGCGAAGGAAGCGGCACTTGCCGCGTCGTTGCGAACGCCGTCATAACTACCGTCCTCCTGTTTTCTGAAAAAAGGATAGATGTGCCGCAACGCCCAGTTGCCGCCGTCCGTGCTTATTACTATGTCCGCCTTAACGCCGTAATGGGAGAGCGCCATTACCGAAGATGAGGCGGCGATTATTAAACATTCTTCCTGTACTTTTTTAATGGTAGGTATGGCTTTTTCTAAGCCGGGGCCGGAACCTGTGATAATTACGGGAATATCCATCGACTTGTAAAGGAGGATTTTTCGCGCTTTTCCAAGATTATTAAAAAAATTGCCTACCCATTTTTTGCCGAAAGCGGCGGTCGTTCTTTTTACCGCGTCCATGCGTTTTAGAAAATCGACGACGAAAGAAAACAGTTTTACATAATCCTGTTTGTAGAAATTCATGGAAGGCCGCCATTCGATTATTTTTATGTTTGCCGCGTCCGTTTCAGGGAC
>NZ_BDHD01000324.1:0-1329 GCF_054786075.1 Treponema sp. R6D11
AAGCACCATGCAACGCCGCACACTCATCCAACATTCCCTCGCCAGCGCCCTGCTGCTGGGCACGGCCCTGGCCGCCATGCCCGCCGCCGCGCAGGGCAACTGGCCCACGGGCAAGCCCATCACCTACCTGGTGCCGTTCCCGCCTGGCGGCAATACCGATACGCTGGCGCGCGTGATCGCCCAGCCGCTGAGCAAGGCCCTGGGCACGCCCGTGGTGATCGAGAACAAGGGCGGCGCAGGCGGCAGCGTGGGCTCGGCCATTGCGGCGCGCGCACCGGCCGATGGCTACACCATCCTGGGCGGCACCATCAGCTCGCACGCCATCAATGTGAGCCTGTACGCCAAGCTGGACTACGACCCGGTCAAGTCCTTCACGCCGGTGGCCATGCTGGGCTCGGGCCCGCTGGTGCTGGTGGTGCCGGCCTCCAGCCCCTACAAGACGCTGGCCGACGTGCTGGCCGCCAGCAAGGCCAAGGCGGCGGCGGGCGGCCTGACCTCGGCCTCGCCGGGCAGCGGCACCTCCAACCACATGGCGCTGGAGCTGCTGGGCTACCAGACGGGCGTGAAGTTCACCCACGTGCCCTACAAGGGCAGCGGCCCGGCCGTGCAGGACGTGATCGGCGGCCAGGTGGACATGATGTTCGACACCGCCCTGGTCGTCGGCCCCCACGTGCAGGCCGGCAAGCTGCGTCCCATTGCCGTTACCAGCGCCAAGCGCCTGGAGTCGCTGCCCGATGTGCCCACCATCGCCGAGGCCGGCGAGAAGGGCTTCGACATGGGATCGTGGCAGGCGGTGTTCGCGCCCGCAGGCACGCCCAAGCCCATCGTGGACCGGCTGCATGCGGAGATCATGAAGATCGTCGCCACGCCCGAGGTGCAGGCGCGCCTGAAGAACTTCGGCATGCTGCCCTCGCAGATGACGCCGGCCGAGCTGGGCGAGTACCAGAAGGCCGAGGTGGTCAAGTGGGGGAAGGTGATCAAGGCTGCTGGAATAAAGGCAGAGTGACCCCCTGAGGCGCTTCGCGCCTTCCCCCTTCTCGCTTCGCGGAGGGGGACGACACCCTCGCTGCGGGGCTGCCCTTGCTTGGTGTCCCTCGCTTTGGGCCGCGCCGGTTGCGTGGGCTGTGCCAGCTGCTTTACTGCTGTAGTGCCAGCCCTTTAGAAAATTGAGACATTGCCATGAGTACCCCACTTCCTCTTTCCATCCGCATGCATCCGGCCGACAACGTGGCCATCGTGGCCAATGACGGGGGGTTGCCTGCGGGCACGGTGATGCCCGGGGGGCTGGTGCTGGTCGACAAGGTGCCGCAGGCGCACAAGGTGGCGCTG
>NZ_BDHD01000325.1:0-1430 GCF_054786075.1 Treponema sp. R6D11
GGCCTGTACAACAAGCCCAGTTTTGATCTTTATTCGTTTAGCCTTTTATCGGGTCTGCTTTTAAGCACCGTGGGCGTGGCGTTAACCGTACTTTTATCAATAACCGAAGGGGCGTCTTACGGCCTTTTGGGGGGAATAATCCCGCTGTCAATGGGCGTCGGTCTTTTGGCTTATTACGTGATAAAGCGATTCGAAAGACAGAATGACAGACGAGACTGACTTTAACGACAGGTTAGTCGTAAGTCAGATTATTTCGGGGCAGAAGGATCTGTTCCGTCTTTTAGTACGGCAGTACGAAAGAGCGGTTTACGGAATGGGCGTAAGCTTTTTCCGCAATAAAGAGGACGCTTCCGATTTTACCCAGGAAGTGTTTCTTAAAGCCTACCGGAGCCTTTCTTCTTTTGAGGGAAGAAGCCGTTTTTCAACATGGCTTTATAAAATAGCGTATAACACCGCTATAAACGAGGTAAACAGGAGAAAGGAATACCACAGCCTTGCCGATGAAAATATGGACGGGCTTTCCGACCGCGGCGATACGCCGGAAAGGATAGCGATAAAAGAGGCGGCAAGGGAAGCGGTACGGGCGGCGGTAAAGGATCTGCCTGAGCGTTTCAGAATCTGCGTGGATTTGTACTTTCATTATGACCGTTCGCATCAGGAGATTGAGGCGATTACAGGATATCCCGTGAACACGATAAAATCCCATGTGTTCAGGGCAAAGAAAATGCTTAGGGAAAAACTTGAGCATTTAAAGGGGGCGCGATGAACTGTTCGGAAATTTTAGACATTGTTTATGAAGATTCTGAACCCATGCCCCTATTCAACCAGATACGGGTATGGCTGCATACCATTTTCTGCCCTAACTGCGCCCAAGAAATAGAACGCTACCATGTAAGCAAATCAATTCTTCAAAACGAATTCTTCCCCGTTTCGCCGGAACTTGAAGAATCCATAATGGCAAAAATCGACGCTCTTGCCGAACAGCAGGACGTAAAAGACATTTACGCCGTACCCGGCGGCCTTTCAACGCGCGGTTGGGTTATCGCCGGTCTTATCATTTTCATTTCGCTCGCGACCGCTTTCTTCGGCTTTGACTTCAGACATCTTACCGATGAATCGGGAGTGTCTTTCCTTCTGCCGATGGGAATCACCACCGGCATCGTGATTACCACCTACGGCGCACTTTTCATCGGAAGCCACTTAAAGGAACTTTCCGAACGCTTGGCTTCCGGATTGTGCGCAACTAGTTCACCAAAAAAAACGTCTTGTCCGTAACCGTAAAATCCACACCCTGCGTCGCACGCACATTGTCGTCTTCAAACACGAATACCGCCCCCGTACCGGGAAACAAATCTAGTAATTTTCTTCCGTCTTCAAACCCAAGCGCAAACAGCGACGTGGAAAGAGCGTCAGCGTCCATTGAACAGGAT
>NZ_BDHD01000326.1:0-1316 GCF_054786075.1 Treponema sp. R6D11
ACCTTGGTCGCTAACACGACGACGAGAACAAAAACGATAAAAATAGCATATGTAGGCACAGAGTTCAAGAAAAAAATGCCGATGATAAGCACAAACAAGAGCAAAAGCTTTGCTCTCGGGTCAAGCCTATGGACAAACGAATCCACAGGGAAATATTGCCCTAACGTTATGTCCTTAAACATTTTATTGCATCCTCATATGTAATTATTTTTTTCTTCCCAAGCGCTAAAGCCAGCTTCGTGACATCGGGGATATCAAGCCCTATCTCTTCAAGTTTTGGCGTTAATATGTCTTTCGGCTTGCCATCTAATAGCACTCTTCCTTTATTCATAACTATGATTCTATCCGCAATTTCAGCGATTTCTTGCATATAGTGAGATATAAAAACAACGCTGGTGTCCTTGGAGATTTTGCGAATTAGCTCAATTAAATCACGGCGCGAAACAGGGTCTAGCCCCGCCGTCGGCTCATCCAAAATTAAAAGCTTTGGCTTAAAAGCCAGTACGCTCGCAATAGCAATTTTCCTCTTCCACCCACCAGACAAATGATGTGGCATCTCGTCTAACATCTCGTTAGGTATGCGGAGCGCATCCGCCGCCCAAAAGACAGCTTCTTTCAAATCGTCGCCAGACAAACCAAAGTTTTTTGGAGCAAATGCAATCTCATCAAAAACCGTTTCCTCAAAAATTTGGTTCTCTGGATATTGAAAAACCATGCCAATGTTTTTCCGCACTTCGGCGAGTTTGTTTTTATCATTTGTATCAACATCAAAAACTCTGCAAACGCCAGATGTCGGCATCAAAAGCCCCGCAATGATTTGAATTAATGTCGATTTGCCCGAGCCAGTATGCCCAACAATAGATACGATCTCGCCCTCATTAATGGATAAATTTATTCCTTTTAACGCTTTTTTTTCATAGGGAGAAGATGGATTGTAAGTATATTTAACATTTTTAATTTCTATCAAAACATACTCACCGCCTCTTCCAAAGTCAACGCTGTTTTTCCCTTTAACTCTTTTGTTAGTCGTGAAATTTCCGGCAAAATCAGCTTCGCCTTATCCAAAACTTTTTGATTATCATATATTTCCCTAAGCCCACCGTCAGCAGCAACCTTACCCTCCGCCAACACAATCGCCCTAGGAACGAACGCAATTTCATCCAAATTATGCGTGATAAAAATTATCGTTTTCCCCTGCTCGTTTAATTCGCGCGCTATCGATATTATGTTGTTGCGGCTTGACGGATCCAACATCGCCGTTGCCTCATCAAAAATGATGTAATCCGGGTTCATAGCCAAAATGCCTGCGATAGCAA
>NZ_BDHD01000327.1:0-1420 GCF_054786075.1 Treponema sp. R6D11
GATATATCGCGCAAAATGTTATTAGAAAACTCAAGAGGGATGCGACCGATCGAAAGAGCGATAGATGATAAGGATATGTTGCTTATTCACGAGGACCTTCATTTGAAATCCGCGCTTAATATATTCGCAATTTATACTAAAAGAATTTGCGCTCATATACTGATAAAATTTCCCCGCCATTTCAAGTATCTCTTTTTGCACAGCCTTTATGTCCACATTGCTCTTGCGCAGTATGTCCTTGATTGAAGTCATCGCCCTAATTCGCATTTCCTCAGCATTTAACTCAACCTGTTCCATATCACACCCAAGAGGATATCGACCATTTTCTAAAACATAGTCCATAACGCCAGCTTCTAAATACGAGTTCTCATTAACCATCGAGCTGTCTTTTTTCAATTTAGCAATGGCGTCTTTTCTCAACCAATTGCACACTATCCTTATTTCTTCTAAAGCAGCGCTCCTAGAAAACTTTGTGCTTTCCCCAAAGAGCTTCTGTGCTTCGGCGTTAATCCCCTTGTACGCCTCAGCAATGTTCTCATCCGCCGTTTTCCTGAGCCCATCAGTATCAAGGCATATTTTTTTTATTCTGTCCAACGCTTCCTGATTAATTTTTCCTTTGTATATCATCATATTCCCCAATCATTTTTTTATAACATTTTGCGCGATATATCAAACAGCATTATCTAATAGGATTTCTTCGCCCTAATTCCATGTCAACATTCTTTTTTATTTCAAGCAATTCTTCTGTCTTCATTTTTGAGACATCAATAGTCACTTTAAACTGCTCCGGCTTTTCCTCAGCACCCTTTTTTAGTTCTTGAATAACGCTTACTTCTTCGACGCCAAGTTCTTTATCAAGCTTAGCAGCTAAAGGTTCTATAACCCTAGATTTAATCGTCGCCTCATCATATTTATTCGTTGAAGTAGGTTTACCGATCCATTCATCATATGCATGTTCGCCTACTGAATGAAAATATATCAAAATCGGGTTCCCCGCCTCGTTATTCCCGGCGAACCTAGTTACTCTGCCATCTTTTAGAATAACTTCTCTTCCCACTTCAAGGTTTTTAAAATCATAGTTTTGAGTTAAGTATTTAAAACGATTAGATTTAACATCCGGTATAAACGCAGGTCGCACTTCATGCGTTTGTGAAACTTTCTTTTGCGCAGGTTCTCCAGTACCAAATGTAAATACTCCCATGTCATGCTCGTCTGGATTGTGGTTTTCGGTCATAACCCATGTCGAAAGCGATGCACGAACAGCCTCGCGCTCTTTCGGCAATCTTAATTCAAAATCGTTCATTTTTCTGCTCCTTAAAAGTTTTATCTTATATTGTATTTATATCTGCATCTTTTTTATGCATTTCTTTTACGGTTTTGAAGGAGAAACAACAATAACACTCTAACTGTCCATGCTAAA
>NZ_BDHD01000328.1:0-1420 GCF_054786075.1 Treponema sp. R6D11
CTGGAAGGAAACGAAAGCCTTTCCACCGTGGAACGGAAGGCCTATATCAAGGATCAGGTGGTTACCATAATTATCGCCCCGGACGATCTTAAAGAAACCAACGCGGTCGGCGCCACGGTAACTTTGCAAAATAAAGTAACTTCCTGGCCCGTTACCGTTACCAGCATGATCGTGCGGAACAAAGCTTCGATGCAGAGTTCCGTGTACGGCGTCCACACATGGCAGCCGACCGGAGTAATCGGCAACAATTCTTCCGCGGAACAGTTTGTCATCAGTTCCGCCGCCATGCCGATACTCAAGGGCGATTTGTTTGAAGCGGTAATTATCGTACACGGCAACGGCAAAACGGACTATATAATCAAAGACTTCAGCCCCGCGCAGCTGTACTCCGAAAAACCGCCCGAGCAGAACACCCGCACCCTGACCATAACGGACGGCGATATTCCCGAAGGCATTAAAGAAACTTTCGTGCCCGTATCTTTAATCAAGCTGGGCAAAGAATCAATGAATGTTGAATTAAAAAACGGGACCGTCGTATCGGGCGGCAGGCTGAACCTGAAAAATTACACGACGGTATTACCCGCCGACGCCACCGTTCAAGGACCCGTTACTTGGGCGCTCGTCAATCCGGGCAGCGTCTTATTTTATGAGCCCACATTGCTCACAAACAGCGGCATTATCGATATTTACGGCAGAAATGCGCCGTCGACCGGCTCGTCAAACACCACTATCGTGATAAAGGCGACCATACAAAACGCGGCCGGAAATTTATTCAGCAGAACGGATTATACCCAAAACTTTTCCATAACGGTTTACTTTACCGAACAGCCGACCACGCCCGATCCCGGTACTGACCCCGATCCCGGCACCGATCCTAATCCCGACGTATGGGCGGACAGCATCAGCATTACAGGCGGCGATCTTACCATCAAAGTCGGGGAGTACCGCAATCTGAGCAACCTTGTGAAGATCAACCCGTCCGGCGCCACCGTTACATATGATGATATTAATTGGACTATAGCCGGTTCCGGTTCCGCGTATTTCAACCTGAACGGGCCCATTATAATCGGAAAGGCCGTCGGTACGGGGATTGTCAGGGTGGTTCTGCCCGCGTCAAAAAACGGGGGAACGGAGCGCCATGCGGATCTCAATGTTACGGTCACGCCGAATAATGAGGAAATAACGGACCCCGATGACGGCAGGATACTGACGCCGCCGCAAACGGGAGACTCCGTAAACTGGGTCGAGATCGCGAGAAACGGAGATTATTCCCTTATCGTAAGGGCGCATTATATCAATATTTACCCCAGCCACAAAAACGATCCGGCTTGGAATTATACCGCCTTCGGTTGGAATAACGCCTATGGCAACTCGGTAGTCCGCAAAAAAATAAACGAATTTTATAACGGGACTTCCGCCG
>NZ_BDHD01000329.1:0-1416 GCF_054786075.1 Treponema sp. R6D11
AACCCCCCTAAAGGTACCAGGAAGACTACCTGGTCGATAGGTTGGAGGTCTAAGCGCGGTAACGCGTTCAGCCGACCAATACTAATCTGCCGTGAGGCTTGACCATATTATTGTTCCAAAACTGGCCGTGGTTCGCTATTTGCGGACGCGCGCTTGATAATTTTACTTGGGGTCCTGTCGGCTGAAAAAAACGCCGCGCGGAGGCGGCATTTTTTTCACCGCCACCCCTCAAGTATTTTGTTCAGCGCGCGTCCGCGATAAAGAACGGCCAGTTGTGTAACTTGCGGGGGGTATTTGTTCGGAAAGAGCGGTTTGCCCCTTTTTGAGGATAGTGATATAGTTTTTAATTGCTTGGTGATAATTGTGGAGGTGTTATACCCGTTCCCTTTCCGAACACGGAAGTCAAGCCCTCTTACGTCGATGATACTGCCTCTCTAAGGGGTGGGAAAGTAGATAGTCGCCAAGCTTTTTTATTTTAAAAACATAGCGTTTTCCTGCTCCCTTTCCGAACACGGAAGTTAAGCCCTCTTGCGACGAACCTCAACCGACCGGAACGAAGTGAAGGGAGGTTCCTTTTTTGATGATACTGCCTCTCTAAGGGGTGGGAAAGTAGGTCGTTGCCGGGCTTTTTTATTTTAAAAACATGGAGTTTTCCCTGATTTTTGGGGCTTTTTTTTTGCCAATTTTCTTAAAACATTGTAAATCGGGTATAAATATATTAAACTTTAAATGATGTGGCAAATGGTTAAAAAAGCCTTATTTGTGATATTTATACTTTTTTTCTCAATTTCCGGCCTTTATGCGGCTAAACCCAAGGGTATTACGATAAGTATACAGGGAAGCGGCACCGGGGACCTCATAGAAGGCTTTACCTACGCCCTAAAAGTCGAGGCAGTAGCCGCAGGATACGATGTTTCCGACAATGTTACGGGCGCGAAATATGTTATCAAATTTGCGTCGGCATTCGATGAAGAACAGCAAAAATCCAAAGTTAGCGTAAGCCTGGTTAAAATGGCCGATCAGTCTGAAATTGTCTCAATGGAGTATTTCTTTACGGACGAAGAAGAAATGCTGCTTTACAGCCAACTGGTCTTTTTTATGCTTATGGCGAACCTTCCCGACGACGAGGTTGAGCAAGGGCCGGGAGCCGCTCCGGAAGACGACAGTTGGAAGAACAAATGGCTGTATGTGCGCGCGTCTATTGACTATTCGTTAATGTTATTAGAGTTAAAACCTGACGGTTTAATAGGCGGACTGGGAATGACTAATGACATAAATAACCCTACGATTGTGGCTCCGCTTGACAATAAAGTTGTTCCCATGTTTGGAGTAGGTTTGGGCGCGGAAGTTCAGGTTCTTGACTTTTTAAGTCTTGAGCCGGGCGTTCAAATTTCGTACGAAAACGCGGTACAGGGG
>NZ_BDHD01000330.1:0-1415 GCF_054786075.1 Treponema sp. R6D11
AGTATTCACAGCGGTATGTGCGCTGTTCGCGGTTTTCCAAATAGAAGATATGCGGTAAATATTTCTCCGTAGAGCTGATACAGCGCGGATTTTTACAGATAAGCACGTTTTCCACTTTTTGCGGAAGTTGCAACTTTATCTTTTTTGTTACACGCTCGTTTTCTATTATACTAACCGTAATATTAGGATCGATTAACCCAAGAACATCGAAGTTAATCGAAATAGTATTATCTATCTTAATTATATCCTTTTTTCCGCACCTTTGTGAATTGGCGTTTGCGACGAACGCGACATTATACGGAACTTTGTCAAGATTAAGCCAATTAAAAATGCGAATGCCCAACCCCGCTTTAATATGGTCTATAACAATGCCGTTTTTTATCTCGTCAATATTTAACATCTTCCGCCCCCAAAACACCGGCAAGCAACGCCATACGAACATACATGCCGTACTTTGCCTGTTTAAAATACGCCGCCCTAGGATCCGAATCAATCTCTACGGAAATCTCGTTTACGCGGGGCAACGGGTGTAAAACCACCATTTTTTGCTTCCCTACAGCCATTTTTTCGGTATTAAGGACGTATGTATCTTTCAGGCGGATATAATCATCTTCGTTAAAAAACCTCTCTCTTTGCACCCGAGTCATGTGAAGCACGTCCAATTCCAGCATGGATTTTTCAAGATCTTCTCTTTCTTCAAACTTAATATCCTGTTTTTTTAACAAATTTTTGATATATTCAGGCAAAATAAGCTCTTGCGGCGAGATAAAAATCATTTTTATTTTTGGGTAACGCGCAAGCGCCTTAGCAAGCGAATGAACAGTGCGCCCAAACTTTAAATCGCCGCAAAAACCTACTGTAAGATTCTCTATTTTGCCCAAAAGCTGCCTTATTGTTAAAAGATCCGTAAGCGTCTGCGTGGGGTGATGATGACCGCCGTCCCCCGCATTTATAACAGGAACCTCAGAATAACGGCTCGCCAGTAGCGCCGCGCCTTCCTTTGGATTTCTCATAACTATCGCGTCCGCGTAACTTGCCCCCATGCGGATTGTATCCGCTAAACTTTCGCCTTTTACCGCGGAGCTTGAGCCCGGCTCCGCAAAACCTAGACAGCTACCCCCCAAACGGAGCATTGCCGCCTCAAAACTAAGGCGGGTTCTGGTGCTTGGTTCAAAGAATAAAGTGGCTAAAAGCCGCCCTTTTAGACCATTTCTTAGGTATTTTTGGTCTTTTTCTATCATTTCCGCTTGTGAAAAAAGAAATTCCATCTCACTTAGTGAGAAATCTTCAGGTTCTATTAAAGAACGCCCTTTAAGCATTTATCCTCCCGAATATAATTAAAAAAAAACCGCCCTCGAAGGCGGAATTATTTTAAAAGTAATTTTTGGCGAAAAATTATCATAATTGGATTATAC
>NZ_BDHD01000331.1:0-1412 GCF_054786075.1 Treponema sp. R6D11
CAAGTAGAAGTGCCGTATTATACGACGGACACAGTTAACGACATTATAACGCGCATTAACAATTCAGGCGCGGAAGTTGTCGCCCGTCTTAACAGAGAAGGTAAAATTTCATTAAAGGGAACAACCGCCGGTTTAATTGACGGACAGAGAGTTAACCCCGATTTTGTTATACGTCATGTTGAGGACACGGGACATTTCCTTGCAGGTTACGCCGGTCTTCTTAATCAATCGGGAGCGGAAGGCGCTTATGACTGGGGACGCGCCGACGCGGTAACAAGTCTTAGGGGCGATACAACCGATTACGCTCTTGCTCCAATCGCGCATCCGTCAGGCTGGATAGAAGTTAATCCCACGCTGATAAGAGACTCGACAAATGTCGCCGCAGGTTTTGGCGAAAACGGAAGAATCGCCAACCCTGGAAACGGAGACGCGGCAGCAGCTATCGCTTCGATACGAAACAATCCCGTAATGGTAGGGAATTTCGCCACATTTGACGATTATTTTGCCAACTCGGTTGGAAAAATAGCGTTAATGGGCGAAGAATCGGAAAGGGCGTTAGCTACGGAAAATCAGATAATGAAATATTTACGCGATTGGAGACAGTCAATTTCCGGCGTAAATATGGACGAAGAGCTTGCCAATATGCTTAGGTTTCAACATGGTTACAACGCGGCGGCAAGGTATATCACAACAGTTAATTCAATGTTGGATACGTTAATCAACCGCATGGGCGTATAACGCCTAACAAATAGGAATCAGGAGGAATAATTATGAGAAGGATATCGAGCGACATGCCGAATTCCGACATGCAATTTTATTTAAGACGTCAGGAAGAAAGATTAAATAACATCGATAATCAGATTGGCACAAATAACAGGATTCACAGGTTAAGAGACGATCCTCTTGCCGCGTCCCATGCCGTAAGGTATGAGTCGTATCTTGCGCGTCTTAACCGCTTTGAGGAAAACACAAAAAAAGCGAAGGAACATCTTGATAATACTCACGATTATTTATACGAAACTACAAATATTCTGCAAAGAGTAAGAGAACTCGCCGTTACAGGCGCTAACGGAAATTATTCCCCTGACGATCAAAAAATAATGGCGATGGAAGTAAATGAACTTTTAAAAGAACTTGTAAAAATTTCCAACGCGACTGGTCCCGATACAAGACAGTTATTCGCCGGCGATAAAGTTTATACTGAACCTTTCAGACTTGTAGAGGGGACTGTTGAAGGCGGCGAAGAAACAGTTATAAAACGAGTTGAATACCGAGGGACAGGACCAAGCAGAAAAGTCGAGATTGGCGATAATATGTTTTTGGATATTGATTTGGGCGGTGACGAGGCTTTTTGGGCTGAAAGAATGCAGGTTTTTTCCACTACGGACGCTACAGATTACAGAGTGCAGGCG
>NZ_BDHD01000332.1:0-1392 GCF_054786075.1 Treponema sp. R6D11
AGATAACCGCATTGATAAATACTGTGATATGTGCCGGAAATCCAAATTGTTCCTTCTGGTTTTAGAACACGCCTGCAAGCGGAAATCCATTCGTTATGAAACTCCGTGTCGTTCTCAAACCCATTGCTTTTATCCCATTTTCCTTTGTTCACATTAACCATTTTTCCGTTTTGGCACGTAAACCCGTCATTCGACAACATATAGGGAGGATCGGCAAAAATCATATCTATTGAATTTTCAGGGAAAGACTTTAGTATCTCCAAGCAGTCCCCATTAAAAATTACAGTATTTTTTGATTGAAAAAACGGGGAAAAGTCTTTTATGGGGTGGGAAAATACTGTTTTAAAGTTTACAGGGGTCATAGGGATTTATTATATACTGAAATACATTCATATGTGTAGACTGTAATACAAAAAGCCACAAGACGGAAACTCAATCTTTTGGAGATGGCGAACGACCTTGCCAATTTAAGAAAAATCTACAGGTGTATCAGTTATTCTTTAGATGTTATATCTAATAATGACTCTATTAAAAAATTAAGTTCATCTTCTGATAAAGAATTAAAAGTCCGCAGTAAAGATACAAGTTCTTTATTAGATAATGAATTTATTCTATTTATTGAAGAAATAATCTCTTTTTCTTGTAAGGAGTTATAACCGCTAATCAAAGAAATACGGTTTGTCTCAGACAAGGAAGTTAATTTTTCTATTGTAGAATCACATTCTGTTTCAGGTATAGAGTTTAATGTCTGCTTTAAGGAAAAAAGTTCCGCTTCCGGCAAAGAGGATATTTTCTCTCTTAAATAAGAACACTCCGCAAAAGAGTTATACTCCGCGCTTGCCAAATATATTTGAGACTCTTTCCCTCCATAAGCAGTAAAAGAAATTCCTGTTACAAAAATAATCAATTGAACCGGTAAAGTAATTATGTCCAGAGGAATCGTCCAAAAAAGCCAAGAAAACTTGTCATCTTTAACAGCCATAGTTGAAAAACAACTAATAAAACTATTAGCCAGTATTACCAAAACCATAACCATAGCTATTTTTCCAGCAATCTTTTTCATTTAACCTCCTCGCTTATATTCATCAGCTACGCGCTTTCATGGGATATGTATTACTGGTAGTATATAATACATATCCCCTATCTTTTCAGCCTTGTGTCCGCCGTCGTAATATTCGTAATATAAGCTGTAGTTCAGTTTCATTCCGTTTTTCACTCGCCACGTCTTGCTTTCACTGCTCGTTTTCTTCATCATGTTTCCTATTATATCATACTCAAATGTTCCAACTGGTACGTCGGTTTTCAATAAAACATTATTGTTGTAACCGCTTTCTCCATTTTTCTTGTAAGGAGTTATAACCGCTAATCAAAGAAATACGGTTTGTCTCAGAC
>NZ_BDHD01000333.1:0-1391 GCF_054786075.1 Treponema sp. R6D11
ATTTATGATTATCCAAAAATATCGATACAAGGTTGATCATCGCGGAGTCGTCGATAATTTGGCGGGATAGGGCTATCATGCAGGACAGGTAGAGCGCGATTAAACGGTTTCTTGTGTGAACTAAATGCTCATCGCAGTCTTTTTTCAGCTCATTAACGACTTTTTCATCGCGCGCTGTTTTAAGAATGGCGTCTAACTCTTTGAATTGGTTGGTGGAATAATTTCCAAGACTCGCTCTTGTCCATTTTTCCTCGTTTAACATTTCATTTAAATTTTTTAAAAGCGTTTGCGCGCTCTCTGATAATGTTACTGCTGTTTCAGCGTTATTCATAATACTTTTTCTCCTGTCCTTACTTGGCGTACATATTGTAAACAGCCAAATCGGTAACTCTTATTTTTAATAAGACCTCTTCAATAAGTGAAGGATCTTCTTTACTTGTCTCATAATGATCAATAAGCCAAAAATAATGATTTAAAAGCCTTGGCTTTAAAATCTCCCGTTTTGCGGGATTTGACTCATACTCGGTTTCCAACGAAAAAGTCGACTGCTTCAACCTGCCCGCTTCCATTTGCTTTAATTCGCGCTTTATGGAAAAAACTCCCCATAAATAACCGTAAACCGGTATCCATTCACATATTTCCCCGTCCTTGTAACCCAGTTCCGCAACGCTGTCGCGCAGTTTAAGAATCAGCGCGGATTCCAAAAACCTTATGTCAATTTTTGACGGGTCAATGAAAAACGCTTCCCTAAACAATGTCTTTGCCGTCTTTGTCTGAGCCAGAAGAGCGTTAATGTCGGCAACTTCGGCAAGCATTTCGGCGTCCTCCCTTTTTATTTGGACGGCTTGTTCAAGGTAATTCAGCGCCTTGTTGTAATCGCCAAGTCCTTTGTAACAGCGCCCGGTTAAAAGCAATAAACCTGAATCATGCTGGTTCGCCGGGTTAGCGAGCAATCCTTCAAAAAAAAAGAGCGCTTTTGAATAAACAAAATATCGAATAGAATATTGACACTGTTCAAAATTTTGATTTAAATGACTCAAAAAAACATAGTATTGCTTCAGCAATGAAATTAAAGAAGCTCCTTTTTCATAAGGGGTTTTTATCTCATCAATCCTCCCAATGTGTTGAAGCCACCATTTAACGCATTTAAGAGCGTGTTTGACTTCTTCGTTTTCATAATCATGGTTCATGGCTTCTTCTAAAAGACTGCAAGCCGCTGACGGATCAGAAGTTTTCAGTTTTTCATAGGCGTTTTTTAACAGCCCCGCAACCTGCCCATTTTCCATTTTTTCTTATTTTCAGTATACCATTTTTTCATTGTTTGACAATAGTATCTGTAATGGGTATAATATTAAAAATGAACAAAATCATCGTTCCGCCGTCTACGGATA
>NZ_BDHD01000334.1:0-1390 GCF_054786075.1 Treponema sp. R6D11
CGCCCGTCTTTTCCATCAATTTTGAGTTTCCCGCCAAGATTGTTTTTCCGTCTTTTACCACGCTTATTCCGTAGCCGGAAAGTTCCGTATACTGCGAAAGCCCCGAACGGTCAACTTCGCCGCCGTACTCGTTAATGACAGATAACGCTATCGGGTGGTTGGAAAAAACTTCGGCGTAAGAGGCGAGTTCGAGCAGTTGCTCTTTGCTGAAACCTTCGGCGTTTTGAACGTCGGTAACTTTGAACACACCCTTTGTCAACGTCCCCGTCTTGTCGAACACGGCAATTTGCAAATTGTTGACCGCTTCAAGAAAACTGCCGCCCTTTATCAAAATGCCGCTCTTTGCCGCCCTTCCAATTCCAGCGAAAAATCCCATCGGGATGGACAGGACAAGAGCGCACGGGCAGGAAATTACAAGAAAGACAAGGGCGCGTTTTATCCAATCATGCCAAACGCCGCCGAAAAACAAGGGCGGCAAAATAGCGAGAAGCGCCGCAAGAGAGACGACTACCGGCGTGTAGACACGGGCAAAGGCCGTGATAAAGTTTTCCGTCTTGGCTTTTTTGCCAGAAGCGTTTTCAACATGTCCGATTATTTTTGATCCGGTGGACTCTCCAAAGATTTTTGTTACCTCTATCTTTATTACGCCCGTCTGGTTTACGCAACCTGAAAGCACGACATCCCTCGCCTGCACTTTTCTCGGAACGGATTCGCCAGTAAGGGCGCTCGCGTCAAGCATGGACGCGCCTTCCGTAACGATGCCGTCAAGCGGTATTTTTTCACCGGGCTTCACGATGATAACATCCCCGATTCGCACAATGTCAGGCGAAACTTTTTCAATATTATCCCCTTTGACAAGGTTGGCGTAATCGGGGCGTATGTCCATTAAATCGGTAATGGACTTTTTCGACTTGTCCACCGTCATATCCTGAAAATACTCCCCTATCTGGTAAAAGAGCATAACGCCCGCCGCCTCGGCGGTTTCGCCGATATAAAACGCCCCGATTGTGGCGATACTCATCAAAAAATTTTCGTCAAAAATCTGCCCTCGCGCGATGTTTCTTACGGCTTGCCTTGAAAAGTTGCCGCCCAAAATTAAATACGCGATAATAAAGGCGATAATCGGGACATTTCTGTCATACTTCCATGTTTTATCCAGATAAATCGCGACTGCAAGGATAGCCGCTCCCGCGACAAGTTTGAGCAGTCTTTTTCTTTCTTCGGAATTATTTGATGCCTCTTTTTCGCCGCAATTATCGCAGCAAGGCGCTTTTAAGGTATTATTCATGGATGTGTTCAAACCCCTTTTCAAATATGTCTTTTACGTGGCTGTCGGCAAGCGAATAGTAGACCACTTTTCCCTGTTTGTTGTATTTCACCAGATTGGAAA
>NZ_BDHD01000335.1:0-1377 GCF_054786075.1 Treponema sp. R6D11
CGCCCATTATAACGAATTTTTCCAAATTTATCGCCTCTATAATAGATTTTTTGTTCTATTTATTAGTATACCACAAATGCGCAAAAATACGCATCTCAAAAAGATTGTATTAGTATATAATAAAAAACTCATAATGTCAATAGCAAAATCCGACAAATTTCACTCCCCTAAATAACTTTTTCCAGCTTTTATATAATCATATTCCTCTCCTCACAACACCTTGGCGACAAATTGCGAAACAATTCTTGGTCTTTGCCCTCCGCAGGAGCCGTTTGGGGGCGTGGGGCGATCCGGAACGCCCCACGTTTTGCCTACTTTGTCGCACAAAGTAGGCCAACAAAAGACATCCCCCTACTCAATATCAATTATCCGCTTCCCCGCATATAAAAAAGTAGGAGGATTTTATGCAAAATGACATCGGGTTAGTTTTTTGTGGCGGTGGCGGAAAAGGCGCGTACCAAATCGGCGTGTGGCAAGCCCTGCGCGAATATAATTTTGACGAATTCATCGGCGCAACATCCGGCACATCTGTCGGCGCATTAAACGCAGCTCTTTTTTGCGCTAAAGACCTAAATAAAGCCCTAAAAGTCTGGCAAAGCATCAACCCGCAAGAAGTCCTCGCGCTTGATTATAACATAGATTTAGCCGACGGAGTGTTCGCAAATATCGCTCTTGGCAAGCTTGTCAAAAGTTCAATTGACGCAGAAAAAATATCAAAAAGCAAAATAGAATTTTACGCAACAGCAACAAAGCTTGGCAACATAGCAACCAAACTCCGCACGACCAACACAAGCAATAAACTAGTCGAAGGGCTCGCCTCTGTCGCCTTTATAAAATCGCTAAAAGCCGACGCAAAATGCGAATATTTCCATGTCAACAATGTACCTCTCGATAAAATCCCGAAAATCCTTCTCGCGTCTGCCGCGATCCCGATCGTCTTCCCCGCTGTTGAAATCGACGGATGCGAATATGTAGACGGCGGCGTCAAAGACAACATGCCGATAAAGCCATTATACGACATCGGCTACAAAAAATTCATCGTGATTTGCCTCGAAGAAGTCGGGTTCCTCCCATTTTTGCCATATAGAGACGCTAAGGCAGTATACCTGAACCTTGGCGAAAAAAGCAAAAAAGCCTGCCTGATAGACACGCTCAACTTCACGTCAAAAACCGCGCACGAATTCATACAAAAGGGTTACAAAGACACCGTCGCAAAAATGCACGAAATCTTCTCTTTGGTGAAATAAAAAAGAGCCGAAGCTCTTTTATTATATTTTTAATTAAAACGAAAATCCAAGTTTCATATCCCTAGGCATCTTCATGTTAGACCCGCCATCTGGACCAAAAGAATTATCTGTGCCAGCTCCATCATAGCTT
>NZ_BDHD01000336.1:0-1376 GCF_054786075.1 Treponema sp. R6D11
TTCCAAAAATTTACAAATTATGGCGGGGTAGGGGCGTTTCAAATGGGAGAGGACGTGGTTCCCGTTTCCATACAGGTTTGGCGGGGCGGGATTATGGAAACAAATTTTCCTTGTAACCAGTCTGCCGGGGAGTTAACGCTTACCGGGCCTGCCGGCGCGAACGAATTAATTCGAATAACATACCTTAAACGCAACGAAGAAACCCGCCTTGGAAGCATCGCCTCCGGTATCGGGGTCACATATCAAAAAGAGGGAAGCCCGTTCTCGGCGCAGGCGGCGGTCGGCGTCCGCTGGAATTTGACGGAGTCTGCGTTTACCGAAGAAGGCTCCTCAAGCCCCGGCACCGTGGGCGTAAGCGCGAAAACGGCTTGGGATTACGACGACTTAAAGGCGCAGATAACCGCCGGTTTCGCCCTTGATCAAAAAGATACGACCGGCCTTTACAGGGCGGCGGGCATGGAAGGGCACGAGACCGTATTGTCCCTGCCGCCTGAAACCTCGTTTTTATCAAATCCGCCGGTTTCAGCCGCTGTTTCAGGTTTGTCATACGAAAACCGCGCGGAACTTGTCTACAGAAATTACTACAGAAACGGCGTTACGGGCTCCACGTTAATGTCCGCGGGCTGGAGCGGGGCGAACGTTATTTCGGGGATTAACAGGCCTTATCCGGTAAAAGATCCGCAGATTAACGACGCGCAGTCGTTGGCTATGGAGTTTACCCTTAACGATTCTGCAAATTGGACTGGCTTTCAGGTTCCGCTAGATTATGACGCGAGTATTGTTTCCCGCGCCGCAGAAATAGAAATCCCTTTCAGGCTTTACGGTTTTAATTCAAGCTCTGTTTCAAATTTTAAGTTGATTGTCCAAATCGGCTCGCTTTCCGGGGCGGATTTCGCGTACGATGAAAATCCGTCGCTTGTTTGGGAGAAGACGCTTTTTCAAGACGGCGCGGCGGGGATAGACGGCAGGTTTAGGATGGGGCGTATTACGGTAACGGAGGCGGAAAGAATAAAACTTGCCGACGCGAAATATTTGCGGCTGATAGCGGTTTTTGACGGTATAGGGGAAGAATTAACGGGCGCCGTCATTCTTTCCCCGCCGATAGTCCGGGGCGCGGCGTTCAGGCCGGTAACTTATGACGGAAATTCAATAAGCGGGACAGAAGGTTTCTTTTCCTCCGCAAACAGGGTAACGGCGGTTGAAACGGTTGATTCAGGCCCTATTCTGGAGGCGGCATACGGCGATACGATAAAAAGACTCCACCCTGATGACGTAAGACAGCGAGTGTTAAGGGTGGACTGGGAAAATATGGAGCCAGGAATTTCCGCCGGAATTGACGGAAGGATAGGGGAACTGCCGTTAGCCGATTACCGCAC
>NZ_BDHD01000337.1:0-1376 GCF_054786075.1 Treponema sp. R6D11
ACCTAATATAGAAATAATAGATAGCAATAATACTCTTATTAATAGATTCTTGTATTAGAATATGGATATTAAATTGGTAGATCTCTCCAGATTGTTCGTTGTCTGTGCCACCTACTTCCCTGCCAACTGATTCACCACACTTAAAACCGCTTTCATATTTTCATCAGCATAGGACTTTAAAATATCAGTTTCCTTTTCCGTTAAAAGAGCGTCCGCTTTGAGAAGTTCGTAAGGTTCAACATTAAACACGGCGGCAAGCTTAACCAGCGTGTCGGAAGAAACCCATGATTTTCCTCGCTCAATATCGCTTATAAAGTTGGTGGATTTATCCAGTTTTTCGGCAAGAACCTCTTGAGACAGGTTATTCAACCGCCTACAGCGGTTAATATTATTGCCTAAAATCCCCCGCAGTTCCATTTCTTCCATTTTTACTCACCCTAATACCGAATAAATATGCTATTATCTTGACTTTTT
This sequence comes from Treponema sp. R6D11, assembly GCF_054786075.1. NCBI lineage: Bacteria > Pseudomonadati > Spirochaetota > Spirochaetia > Treponematales > Treponemataceae > Treponema > Treponema sp. R6D11. The sequence goes on from NZ_BDHD01000337.1 coordinate 475, forward strand.
ATTAAACAGATAATAGTATGGATTGTCGTTGACACCGAATTTTGTATTTTCATCAAATTTTGGAGTTTTTAGTCAGAAAAATGCCAGACACAAACGGCTTAAAAGCCATCCTCAACCACAACGAAACAGTCCAGCCAAACGATGACCTGTTGAACACCCTAAAAGCTGCCATACCCCAGTTTTTTGACAAAGACGGTAATTTCAAAACAGACATATTTGAAGACGAACTAAAAAGGAACAATATCGCAGAAGCCCGAGACGGCTACAAATTGAGCTTTGTGGGCAAGGATTATGCTCGCCTACAAGTGGGTATAAAATCCGAAACCATGATAGTCCCCGATTGTAAACATAATTCTCAAGCACAGAACGTTAACAGCGGTAATGTTTTTATCACAGGAGATAATATTGACGCACTTCGCCATTTAGTCAATGCCTACGAGAATCAAATAAAACTAATCTATATCGATCCTCCATATAATACTGGCAAGGAATTTGTGTATTCGGATAATTTTGAATTTAGTGATGAGAAATTAAAATTAATATTAGGTTATACCGATGAAGAAATAACCCGCCTGAAATCAATACAAGGAAAAAGTTCGCATAGCGCATGGCTCACATTCATGTACCCTCGTCTGAAAATCGCTCATAGACTACTTAAAAACGATGGTGTAATATTTGTTTCAATAGACGACAATGAACAAGCAAATTTTAAATTAATTTTAGATGATTTATTTGGAGAAAGTAATTTTGTCAGTAATTCTATTTTACTTAATAATCGTGGCGGTCGTGATTATGGTGGAATTGCAAAACAACATGAATATATATTGATTTATACAAAAAGCGAAAATTTTGAACTCAATTTAATAGAAGAAATAGATAAAAAATTTTAATATGAAGATGAA
>NZ_BDHD01000338.1:0-1369 GCF_054786075.1 Treponema sp. R6D11
CGCTTGACCAAACCCTCATGATGGTGCATTTTAAGCAATCCCTCAAGCTGACTCATGGTATCCAGACCAACACCGACCATAATGAGCAATGAAGTACCGCCCATAAGGTACGAAATTGACGTTGGAAACTTGAACGCCCACTGGATAAAGGTCGGAATGACCGCTATCAGGGCTAAATACAAAGAACCGGGAAGCACAATGCGGTTTAGGATTCTGGTAAGATACTCTTCTATCTTCTCCGACCTAATCCCGGGAATGGAACCGCCGTTTTCCCGAATCTGTTTGGCTATTTCTATGGGGTTAAGCGAGACCTGCGTATAGAAATAGGCAAAGAAAATAATTAAAAGCACATACAATATGTTGTAAAGCGTTCCTCTTGGGCTTAACATTTGCGCCGCTTTTGCAAGCCATGGCACATTACCGCCGACAGTTTGGGCGATTTGCAAGGGGAACATCAAGATTGACGATGCAAAGATGACCGGTATTACTCCCGAAGGATTAATTTTAAACGGAATATAAGTATTCTGCGCCCCGTACATTTTTCTGCCGACAACGCGCTTTGCGTAATTTACAGGTATTTTTCGCTGCCCCTGCTGTTCAAGTACAACCAGCGCGACTACGGCAATAAACATTACAAAAACGATAACGACAAATACAGGGTTAAGAGTTCCCTTCCTCATCATATCTATTAATTCGTAAACAGCATGGGGAAGCCGCGCTACGATACCCGCAAAGATTAACAGCGATATTCCGTTGCCAAGACCGCGCTTTGTTATCTGCTCGCCCATCCACATAAGGAACATTGTCCCCGTTGTAACAGTTAGCATGGCAATTAACGTAAACGCTCCCATACTGATAAACAGAAGATTATTTACACTGCGTGAAATAGCCTGCTTCATATCGCTTTTCAATTTCGCCAAGATTGACAATCTGCCATTCCTGCTTAAACGGATAATTGGAAAAGCCTCTGTGGGCAAGTCGTCTGTACAAAGGCATCTGTCCGCCTTCAAAGCCGACATAAGTCTTTCCGCCTGAACGGGCTTGCTGACCTTTGTTGCCTTTTCCGGCTGTAGTTCCGCGACCGGAACCTTGACCTCGACCAATTATTCTTTTTTTCTTGTTTGCGCCTACAGGGGCGTGCAAATCATAATCGTGTGCCATTATTTAACATCCTCTACTGATACTAAATGAGAGACTGCTTTTACCATTCCCAAAACAGCCGGGTTTTTTTCCTGCACAGTACTGGAGCCGATTTTACGAAGCCCAAGAGAACGGACTGTAGCTCGATGTTTCGGCAAAACGCCGATTGTACTGCGTACAAGACTGATTTTTATTTTCGCCATATCAACCCCACAGCTCACTCAGGGAT
>NZ_BDHD01000339.1:0-1354 GCF_054786075.1 Treponema sp. R6D11
ACCTTCACCTGTTGAGGGTTCCGACAAAGCCGCTTTAAACCGAAAGGGAAACCAGAAATTCAACGAGGGCGACATAGAAAACGCCAGAAGAATTTTTATGACTACAGGGTATTCGGACGGTCTTTCCAGAACAGGCGATTATTATAAATCAAAAGCCAGACCTATTGAGGCTTTAAAAATGTACTGGATGGCTCATGACAAAAATAAAGCTAATCCGATAATCGAACAATTAAGTTATCTTTTACAGGATATTCTTCATGAAGATGAAGTAAAGGCGGGAGGCGTTGAGTTAGACATTATTCCTGTAGATGATATGGCAGGTCAGGAAGAACAGGAAGTAAAAAATGAGTGATATGCAACATAATCATGAGCCTCATCATTCCGCCGAATCGCAAAAGATTGCGGAAATTTCAAAACACGGGTATCAGTTATTAAAAGAAAACAAAGTTAGCGACGCTATTGATTGTTTTTCTAAGATTCTTCTTTTAGACGAAAATAACAACTATGCGCTTGTAGGTATGGGAGACGCGGCGCGTAAAAGCGGTTCAATACGAGACGCCGTGAATTATTATCAAAGATGCCTTAACCATCATCCGGGGAATAACTACGCGCTTTTCGGTCTTGCGGATTGTTACAAGGCGATGAACCAGTATCAAAAGGCAATTGAAATTTGGGAACAGTACCTTGTACATGACGATAAAAATATAACCGTTCTTACAAGAATAGCCGACGCTTACAGGAAAGTTCGTGATTTTAAAAATTCAAAGAATAACTATTTAAAAGTTTTGGAAATGGAAAATTCCAACGCTTACGCGATTATAGGGCTTGGTCATTTACATTACGATTTTAAAGAATATGATAAAGCTCTTTCTTATTGGGAAAAAATGTTAGACTCTTCAAATCAGAATGTTGATATTCGCGTTCTTACGTCGATTGGAAACTGCCACAGAAAGTTAAAATCATTTAATAAGGGCATACCATTTTTTGAAACTGTACTGGAAAGAGAGCCAAGTAATTTTTACGCGCTTTTTGGGCTTGCCGATTGTTACCGAGGTTTGAATCAGGTAAAAAATTCTCTTTCTTACTGGTTACGCATACTTGAACAAGACCCAAGAAACAAAATGATTCTTACCCGCGCCGGGGACGCGTACCGTAATTTAAAAGATTTTGATAACGCAAAAACATTTTATGAAAAAGCGTTAAATATTGAATTTGACACTTATGCCGTTATGGGACTTGCCCTTGTAGCGAAAGAACAGGGTAAATATGACGAAGCCATAATATCACTCAAGCGATTAATTCAGCAAGACAGTAAAAATTACCGTCTTTATTATGAGCTTGCAGATTGCTATAT
>NZ_BDHD01000340.1:0-1352 GCF_054786075.1 Treponema sp. R6D11
TTTCTATTCCATATATTTTTATTGGGATATTTTTTTTGAATAATTTATTTATTAAATATCCGTTGCCAAACCCTATATCCAATATAATGTCATTATGTTCTAAATTTATATTATCTAATATTGCCTTATATTGTCTTTGGTTCATTATATTCATTAATTTTGTAGACAGATTTCCCGCAATTCCATTGGGATTTCCAAAATTTCCACCGACATATTTAATAAATTTATTGAGCATATTCCATATTCTTATTTATTCCATATTTTGTCAATATTATATATCCAAATATTTTCAAATAAATTTTGGCTTGGTATTACGCATAACGTTCCGGCTGTAACTGACGGTTTTTTGCGCCCGATAAGGAAAATGCGAAGCATTTTACGGGCGCAAAAAACTGTGGCGGAGAAAAACAGTGCAGAGGGCGAAGCCCGAACACTGTTTTTCGTAGCCCGAGCCGCCGTAAGGCGGCGATGCAGTTACAGACCTGTTAGGCGATGGTTGCGCTTCTATAATTTTTTGAAATAATTAGCTATCTGATATTGTTTCTTTTTTACATAATTCATATATCCCATTTTCACGATTAAAACTAACAATTCCATCTCGTATAAGTATTGGCAACAACTTTTCAAGAGAACGATGAGCCTTGCTATGTTCTCCAACAGAACCACACAACCATAAATTGGATAATTCATTGTTTCCTTTATCACAATCAATGTGATGTACTAGTTCCGGTTTTTTAAGTGAGCGTCCAATATGCTTTTCAATAATTTCGATATGTTTCCAAACTGTTGTCCTCGTTCCATCTCCATTTGGTATTCTTTTATATAAATATCCGTCTTTTCGTCTTGTTGTAATTCCAGCAAATCCACATCCGATATGTTTTGCTCTTTTACATGTTTCTGATATACATCTGTCTAATTTTCTTGCAATATCACTAATTGTTTCTGTTCCTCTATTCCGAATAATTTCATCCTCTTCAGGTGTCCATCGTCGATTAATTTTTTTAGGGTCAAGACCAAGTTTTTTAGCCCTTTTTCGAATTGATTTAATTTTTCTATCAAGATATTCAGCAATATTTTTATGTAAAACTGTGTAATAATTTTGAATAATATAGGAATCTTCATCTTTAGTGAAATTTCTACGTTCAGACATAAAACTAAATAATCTCCTTCTTTGAAATAACTCTATTTACTAAGTATCAATAATATTTATGCTCATATTATATACAATATATTGTGAAGTCATATTATAACATTATATATATTATTTTGTCCATAGCGCTCTGGCGCAACTTTCGCCTAACGTTCCGGCGGTAACTGACGTTTTTGCTTTTGCGATAAGGAAACTGCGAAGC
>NZ_BDHD01000341.1:0-1242 GCF_054786075.1 Treponema sp. R6D11
GGTTTTCGGCGTTATGGCGAGCCAGTTTGAATCGTTTGTCGACCCGTTAATCATTTTCTTTTCGATACCGCTCTTATTCATAGGCGTTATATGGATATATAAATTCGGAAATCAGACAATGTCGATGTTTTCAATCGTAGGCATCGTCGCGCTTGTAGGAGTCGTGGTAAACAACGGCATCGTGCTTGTGGATTACACGAACACGCTGCGCGCCCGCGGAATGAAAGTTCGCGAGGCGTGCGTTGAAGCGGGGAAAAGGCGTTTACGCCCGATTTTAATGACAAGCCTTACGACGATTCTCGGAATGGCCCCGATTGCCTTTTTCCCCGGCGCGGGCGCTGACACGATTCAGCCTATCGGCAAAACATTTGTCGGCGGCCTGTTTGTAAGCACCTTTATGACGATTTTTGTAACGCCCGTAATGTATTCGGTCTTAAATTCAAGGCACGACAGGATAAAAGAAAAAAATTCGATGTCCACGCAAGCACCCGAAGCGACAGACGCGCCATTATCAGCAACCGCCGCAATCGAAAAAAATCAGGCAGAAGCATGAGCAAGCTAAAAGCCGCCGTTATCGGCCTTGGACGCATCGCTTCCCTGCTGGAAGAGGACGCTCTTAGGGAAAAACCCTGCACCCATGCTGGCGCAATCTCCGCCAACGAAGACTGCGTCCTTGCCGCCGGCTGCGACATTGACGAAGAGCGCAGAAATCTGTTCGCGCAAAAGTGGAAAGTTCCCGTTTACGAGGACGCGGCGGAAATGATCCGCGTCCAAAAGCCTGATATCGTCTCGATAGCGACCCACCCCGACAGCCACTACCGCTATTGCCGCCTTGCCGCCGAGAGCGGCGTTCATGTCGTCATCTGCGAAAAGCCGCTTGCGGACAACATCCGTGAGGCGCGAAAAATAACGCGTCTTGCCGAGAAGGGCATTGTCGTCATTACAAACCACGAGCGCCGTTACTCGCAAGATTATATTGAAGCGAAGGCGGTTCTTGAAGAGGAAAAACTCGGACGGCTTTTGGCGGTTCGCGCCTGCCTTTACATGGGAAAAACCACCCGCCTCGTAGACCAGCTTTGGCACGACGGAACGCACCTCGCTGACGCGATTAAAAACATCGACATTGTCTGATTTCCAAATTTATATATCAATAAACCGCATATAAAAAAGGGCGGTATCAAAAAAAAAATAATAAACGGGCCGAAAAACAATCCAAACTGGCCCCCCATAACGCCAAAAACA
>NZ_BDHD01000342.1:0-1351 GCF_054786075.1 Treponema sp. R6D11
ACAAAAAAAAGACAACGAGATAACAGAAGACGATTTAAAAAAACTCGAGACGGAATTGCAAAACCTAACGGATAGGAAAATCAAAAAAGTCGACGAGATGTTAGAGGCGAAGACGAAAGAAGTAATGGATGTTTAAAAGGTTAGACAAATCTAACATTCCGCAAAATGTTGCGATTATTATGGACGGCAACGGGCGGTACGCTCTAAAAACAGGGCTAGGAGCGCGGTGGCTTGGGCATCGAAAAGGCGTCGACGCCTTGCGAAACGTTATTTCTCGAGCATATGAGCTTGGCATAAATCATCTAACGGTTTTCGCGTTTTCCACAGAGAATTGGAAGCGCGCGCCGAAAGAAGTTGAGACGATATTTGCGCTTTTAATGGAGTTTTTGAAAAATTATAAAGCGGAATTAGCAGGGCGAGAAATTTGCGTGAAACCGATTGGCGACGTGTCTGCTTTGCCAAAAGAAATCCAAGATGAACTAAAAAAAGTAGCCAAGGCAACGAGCAAAAACAGGAAAATGATATTCAACGTTGCGCTAAACTATGGCGGGCGAGACGAGATATTGCGCGCATGCAACAAGGCAAAAGGCAAGATAAAAACCGAAGAAGGCTTCGCAAAATTATTAGACGCGCCAGAGCTTGACAACGTCGATCTAGTCATCAGGACATCGGGCGAAAAGCGAATTTCTAATTTCTTATTATGGCAGAGCGCATACGCCGAGTTTTATTTCACGGACAAATTATGGCCGGCTTTTGGAAAAAAAGATTTGGATAGGGCAATAATAGAATATCAAAAACGAAACAGAAGGCGCGGAGGTTAATTATGAAAAACCGTTTGATTTATGGCAGTTTGGCGTTTTTGTTTCTCGCTGTAGTGACGATTTTTAGCGAATTGTCTTTCAGTATCACGGCTCTAGCCGTGGCTATGATCGCGCTGTGGGAAGTTTTTTGGGCAGTCGGCATAGGAGATAAGAAAACGTTAATCGGCGTTGGCTTCGTCGCCGCGCTCGCGCTTATTTGGTGCGATTTTTATATCTTAGTTGTCGCTGTATTCGCTGCTGTTTTGATGATATTATACATTTTTTCTAAATATAGTTTTAAGGATATCTCGACCGTTTTCGCGATAGTGTTTTTAATCGCATTCCCGTTCGCATCTATAATTGTTTTGCGCGGAACCCCTCAAGGCGCGTATTACATTTGGATAGCACTTTTAGGAACGTTTGCAGCAGACACATTTGCGATGCTGTCGGGCAATTTGTTCGGCAAAAGGAAACTGATACCTAGCGTCAGCCCGAAAAAAACTGTTGTTGGCGCGGTCGGCGGAGCGCTGGGCGCGATTGTTGTTATATCT
>NZ_BDHD01000343.1:0-1334 GCF_054786075.1 Treponema sp. R6D11
GTCTATTTCTTTTTTATCAAACTCAAAAAGCAGTCCTTCTTGTAAGGTGTCGTTAAGCCTTCGCAGGCATAGGTAATTGCCCCTTCCTTTCATAATTACGGATTTTATTTTAACGTCTCCCATACTTGAAGCGACAAGGGGGATATCCTTTTCAAATAATTGCTGTTGCAGTGTAATGGTAGCTGTGGAAATTACAACTTTTTCTTTGTTTTCTAGCGCAAAGTGCATAGCGGGAAGAAGGTAGGCGAAAGATTTGCCTACGCCGGTTCCGGCTTCCGCCATAACAAGCGCGTCTTCGTTAAAAGCGCGGATAATCAATGCAAGCAAGTCAAGCTGAGATTTGCGTGGTTCGTAAGAGGAAAGAAGCTCCGCTACAGAGCCGCCTTCGCACAGGGAAGCGATTATTTTTTCTGAGTCAATTGTTTTTGCGGACTTGGCGGCGAGGTATCAGGGCGCAGGTTATGAAAACGCCGTTGTTCTGCCGCCCTTTAACCGTCTTATCATTGACGAAGCGCACACGATTGAAAACGCCGCAACTTCATTTTTTTCGCAGGAGTTCGCCAGAACAGGAATTTTTCGACAGCTTACAAGGCTTTACAACACACGCAAGACAAACATACACGGCTTACTTGTAAGACTTTGCGCAATGCTTCCTTCAAACGAAGACAGATTAGACGATATGGCTGACGCTATCCAAAAAATACGCTCGTCCGCTGAAAGTTTGGACGACTGCGCTTTGGAATTATGCGGCATAGAGGGGATTTTCAGGCTCTCTCCTTCTGTAGATGAAGCGTTTTTAAAAAATGCGTTGTTCCCTAATTTTAAAAATTTAAGAAAAGACATACTTAACCTTACAAATATGATCCGAGATATTTTGGAAAATCTTGACGATGAGCAAACGGCAGACCCTATTGTTTGGGAAGTTAAAACTATTGTAAGGCGGTTGGACGGCGTAGCTGAAATATGCGATGTTTTTTGTCATTATAAAAAACACGAGGATAATGTTTTGTGGATAGAAAAATTACGCCTTAAAAATAACCCTTGGACTGTCTTTACAAAAACTCCTCTTGATTTAGCGCCCATACTTAAAGACAGCGTATTTTTACCAAATAAAACAGTAGTTTGCGTATCCGCTACTTTGGCGATTAACGATGATTTTACTTTTTGGGCAAGCCGTTGCGGAATTGACAGTATCAATCCCCGCCAACCTCTTTCGGGTTGTTTCCCCTCTCCCTTTCCCTACTCAAGCGCCGTTCTACTTGCCTCTCCCACAGACGCTCCCCTCCCCGACGAAGACGGGTATCAGGAATTTATCAATAAGGCGGCGTCAAAAC
>NZ_BDHD01000344.1:0-1332 GCF_054786075.1 Treponema sp. R6D11
GTATATCTTTAAGTACGTCTGGGGTAAAATTACCATAAAGTTCTTCCTCTTGGCGGCCGTAAAATTTTTCGATGGCTTTAGCCGTCTGCACTTTGCCAAGAAATTGAACTTCGTTTTTGGGAATTCCATCGACAATAACAAGAGAGGGGAAAAACCCTGTATTACAGTTATCGCAAGAAAACCTTGTATCTTCCCTGTATTGCTTTTCACGACTATCAAATATGTCGTCAGCCGAATAAAAAAATCCATTAAATAACAGTTCGTTATAAGAAAAAACAGTTCCGCACTTTGGGCAAACCGAATAATTTATAAGTTTTATACCGGTATTCGGTATTCTAAAATTGCCCTTGCCTTCGTCCTCGTTTTTTTCTTCAATTTCCACAAGAAGCTTTTCATTGTTTTTTGAGCCAAAATAACGGCACACGGGTATATCTTTAAGTACGTCTGGGGTAAAATTACCATAAAGTTCTTCCTCTTGGCGACGTTCAATTAAATAGGCCGTTAATTCTTCGATGCTGGTAAAGGCGCTGTCTAATTTGGGAGGGGAATAGGCTTCTTCATAAATCTGTTCAAATTTATCAGGGAAAAAGAAATCTTTAGGAAGGGTTATTTCGCCCGTATCGGTTAAATGATGTATTACTTGAAATATTTTATCTTGTGCGTCTATAACATCTTGTACGCTGATTTTATTTATATTCTCTATTCTATTAATTAATATTCTTGATGCGATTAACGATATATTCCTGGAAATTTTATTAATTACCTCAAAATCCGCAAATTTCAACGCCTTAGCCGCCGTCTCCTCTGATTCCAGTTCCCTCATGATTTTTTGAATGGCGAGATTATCAAGTTTTAAGATTTCATTAATTGGATTTAAACGGCTTTTTTCTGATGAAGTTGGAGAATATTTTTCTTCGGGTGTTGTTTCGTCAATTATTCCATAAAGAATATTTTTTACATCTTTATAGTCAAGTTCTTCTATAACAAAAAGTTTAACGATTGGATCGTCTATATAATTAATGTCCGTATGGGCATTTAAAAAACTTACAGTCATTCTTGTATTATCACCTCGTTGTATACTAAGTACGCCTTCTTTTTTGATTTCCATTAATCGGCGGGTATATTTTTCTTCTTCCTTCTCTATAATGGGTGACAATATATCGTCTATATCTTAAACGTCAGCTCCCTCAACAAAAAAACTTAAAACCCTCTCTACAAAATCACGCCTATTAAATTTTTTTTAATCAACTTTTTCTTTCATAAACAACAAAACCCCTTTTTTTTCCTTTTATGTATAAAAAAACACCCTTTCTGCAACTCTTTTTTATTTGT
>NZ_BDHD01000345.1:0-1215 GCF_054786075.1 Treponema sp. R6D11
AAGCCAAAACGGAAGATTATCAAGCGCGAATCCGAACTTCATCAAAACCGTATCCAGTACAAATTCGCGGGTGAAAAAAAACTTAAACATATATCCTATCGCTATACCGGAAACCAGATAGGGAAAAAATATCACGCCTTTAAAAAATTCCTTGTATTCCGTCTTCATGCTTAATATGCTGGCGAAAAAGAGCGCCAGGCTAAGCTGTACGAAAGAAGCCGCCAAATAAAAAAGGCTCAACCGCAGAGACCCGAATATTTCCGGCCTTTTAAATACGTCTATATAATTTTCAAACCCGACAAAAATACGGTTTCCGATATATTTCATATTATAAAAACTAAATTGGGCCATTTTAAAAAAAGGAAGGTAGGTAAATAAAATCAATAAAAAAAGCGGTACAAGCATAAATGTTACCGCTACTATTACCTGCTGGCCCTTTACAGAAGAAAAAAATGATTTTTTAATTTCAATTTTCATAATATATCCCCTTATAATTGGGCAGAGGCCGTTTGAAAAACGGCTCTCTGCCCAACAGGTTAGACAAAATTACTTTTTATAATCGCAGCTAACAAGGCTATTTAATGTATTTTTGCTGCGCTTTTGTCCAATTCGCGTTCCATCCGGCGACTAAATTGTCTAATGTCGGATTCTTTTTCAAAGCGGCTTCAACGATGCTTATTACATGGCGGTTATCCATATTAAGGCCGACTTCCGATTCCACATTGATGTTGGTTAACAAATCTTCTTCGCCTTTTAACGCCGGACTGTCGGCTACAAGCTGGATTCCGTCAAACGCCGACAATGTGGCGGGAAGAGGATGGCTCTTTACCGTGGGGATACCGCCCTGATCGTAATCAAAGTTCGATTTATCAATCAAATACTTTATGTACAGCAAGGATGCGATTTTAGCGTCCTTAGAAGAATTTTTATTAACGCCGTAGCAATAATCCGCGCCGGCTGACGCATACTGCTTTCCGTTTACCGTGATGGGGAAGGTCATATAGCCGATATCCTGCGGATTGGGTCCCGCGTCCTGCATCTGAACAATCGCCCATGAACCAAGCACGAGGGTGGCTATTTCGCCGCGGTTGATCTTGCCTTTGCAGCTTTCCCAGTCGGTCGTGGACGGATCTTTTTCTACAAGGCCGCGCGCCACGGATTCATACAATATATAGTAAACGGCGTAAGGACCCGTGCCGTTTCCGCGGTTGGCGA
>NZ_BDHD01000346.1:0-1316 GCF_054786075.1 Treponema sp. R6D11
CAGCCGCTTCCCCTGCTCCGTTTCCGTAGTGGCCACAAACCGCGTCCCCCGCAGGCGGGCGATGTCGTTGGTCAGCGTTTCGTTGTTCCGCTTCATAAACGTTTCGGCGTAAGTGGTAACGGCGTAATCCCCCAGAATGTGCATAATCACGTTGAGGAAGGTGCTTTTGCCGTTCGCCCCCGTCCCGTAGAGGATGAACATGGACTGCTCGCTGATGTCCCCGCTGACCGCCCACCCCGCCGCCGTCTGGAGGAAGGAAATCAAATCCCCCTTGTAGCCCATGATTTCACGGATAAACTGTTTCCACTTGGGGCAGTCGGCGTCCCGGTCGTACCGCGCCCTTGCAATCTTGGTGATCATGTCTTCCTGGCGGTGGGGCAGCAGTTCCCCCGTCCGCAAATCGAAAATGCCGTTCTCCACGTTCAGCAGCCAGGGGTCGCGGTCAAGGTCGTCAACCGAAGCGTTAAGTTCGAGAATATACCGCGCAGCCCTGACGAAATTTTCCCTCTGCCTGGTGGACTCGCTCTTGACGGCGTATTTCTCAATTTCCATCCGTTCCCGGTGATCGGCGGTTTTGTAAATCTCGGCGTAGATATTCCGCACGATTTCCAAACCCTTCGTGTGGATCAACGCGCCCCCGCTGTCAGCCTCCCAATAAGCGTCATTCCAGACGATCCATTTTTTCCAGGGAGCTATGTACCTGATGTCCTTGCCGAACCGCTTAAGCAGCCTTTCCGCGGTAGTGGCGTCAGTGAGTTGCAGCAGCCCCATTTTAAGCTGCTCGATACGCAAAAGCACCGATTCTTCCATGAGCGAGTAACGCCCAGTGTCGCTTGTCGTTTCTTGTCTTCCCATTTACTGCTCTCCTTACATAAAAAGATTTATGCTCAAAATGTAGGGTGCTCCGGCACAGGGAAAAATGGGTAAAACGTGTAATTTTCTGGCTGTTGAGAGGTATGATGTCGTATACAGGATCGATAGGTAAAATCAATGGTTTTCACCCAAAACACCCCTTGCAAATGCTTAATATGTACTGTATCTTTGATTAAGGAGGAGTATCGCTATACCGCAAATTTATATGGCAAAATGGGCAAAAAAGCGGTTTGGCGTGGAAATTTTGTCAAAAACAGGCTGGAATCTGTCTGAATTTGAATATCGACCTGATATGTATACTCAACCGAGCCTGATAAGGGCGAAGGTTTCACTCTTGATTAAGGGAACTGCACTTGAGCAAAGAGTCGCTAATATGATTTCGGCAGAGGCGGCTTATTTGGGGAAGCAGAGAGAGGTATTGGGGTAATGAGAGGCATCTATGT
>NZ_BDHD01000347.1:0-1311 GCF_054786075.1 Treponema sp. R6D11
GTTATGTACTAATGAGTATGATAGAAGGACTGTTTCCGATAGCGCTTCCCGTTGTTTTATCGCTCTATTTCGATTTTTTTGACGGGTTAATTCAGGCGGCAATTTTTGTGTTTTTGACCAGTCTTTATATTAGCGAGGCAGTTAAAGTTGGTGAAGAAGCATAAAAGAAATTAGGAGGTTTGTCTCCGCTATGCGGAGACTTCGATATAAATAGCCGCTCACGCGGCTGAATATGGAGGTTATGTATGGATTTGAATGTATTGATTGCGGTTGGCGCGGGTATCGCGGTATTCACAGGACTCGGAGCCGGTATCGGCATTGGCATTGCGACATCAGGTTTTTTACAGGCGATTTCGCGTCAGCCGGAAGCAGCCGGAAAAATGACACCGATGTTCTTTGTCGGCGTTGCGCTGGCTGAATCGACGGCTATTTACGGGCTGGTTATTTCGATTCTTCTGATAACAAAACTGGGATAAGGTAGAGGTAAAATGCTTAATTTTTCCGTCACATTTATAATTACTATTATCAATATCACTCTTTTGTTTTTTATTTTAAGAAAGATATTGTTTAAACCGGTAACAAAATTCATGGCGGATAGGGCAAAACGCATTCAGGATACAATTGAGCAGGCGCAAAAAGACAAAGACGAGGCGATGAAACTGCTTGACGAGTACGAAGCCAAGCTAAGAAAAGTCGAAGACGAGGCGCGGGAAATTTTAAAAACCGCGAACGAAAACGCCGAGCGTCAGGCGCAATTGATAATTGCCGAAGGAAAGAAAGAAGCCCAAGCCTCAGTAGATTCCGCGCTGAAACAGATTGAAATGGAGCGTCAGGCGGCACTTGCGAAGTTTAAACTGGAAGCCGCCGCTTTGATAATAGCCGTTTCCGCAAAACTTTCCGCAAAGGATTTTTCCGGCGAAGACAACAGGCGTTATGTAAATATGCTGTTGGACGAGCTTGCGCTTTCAGCGACGGCGCAAAAAGGGAGCGGCTAAAATGTTTCATGCGCAACGTTGGGCAAGCGCGTTTTTATCCGTTTCCGGTAAAGATGCAAATGAGGCATTTTTATGCCTTAAAGCTCTTTCCGCGCAAATTAAAAACGTACGTGGCGTTTTTTTTGGACATACCGCTTCGTTAAAACTTGAAGAAATACTAAGGGAAAGTGCCGCTTCTGTTAGCGAAAAAAATCCCGCCGTAGAGTACGTTATACGTTTTTTGTGCCTACTTGTTGAAAAAAACTGCTTTAGGCACATTGGCTTGGTTACCTGTAATGTCTGTTCAATAGCCCGCATTCGCAGGCGCACATCGCGT
>NZ_BDHD01000348.1:0-1306 GCF_054786075.1 Treponema sp. R6D11
AATTAACAAAAAAATACCGCTTGGTGGCGGTCTTGGCGGCGGGTCGTCTGAGGCGGCGGCGGTTCTAATTGCTTTAAACAAGCTTTATGAAAAGAATTATAGCAAGGAAGAATTGGCAGAGATTGGTTCGCGGTATGGCGCGGACGTGCCGTTTTTTATATATAACGTACCTAGCTTAGTCGAAGGGTTTGGCGAGAGGATTACGCCGATTGAATACAAAAAAATAGGGGGTTATTTAACCCTCTATATATCGAACCAACATTGCTCGACAAAGGATGTGTATAACGAGTTTGACAGGATAGGGAAATATACGAAGAGCAAAATAACAAATATAATAAAGGCTCTTAGAGTTGGCGATTTTGAAAGCTTAACTAAAAACCTTACAAACTCGCTCCAAAGCCCGTGTTTCAGCCTATATGCGGAAATGAAAAGCTTGTTCGACACGATAGATTCTCCTTGCAAACTTTTAACTGGTTCCGGCTCTGCTTTTTTCAGTATTACCAAAAATCATATTGAGCCCCCGAAGAACGAGAAATTCATCGCATATGAATTCGTCATCTAACTCTTTTTCTAAATAGTCTCTAACTAAGTTTACGCCACCGCCGCAGACAATATTAGTGCGCGCGTCATTTTTTTTCGTTACCCAATCGATAGTGGATATGGTTTGGTAGAAAACGCCGTTGTTTATCGCGTCTTTTGTTGAGCGAGCGAAGAAGCCAATAGGGTGTTCTGGGACGATTTCTGGGAGCTGATTAGTTTTTTCAACCAAACCGTCTAGCCCTGAATATATCCCTGGCATGATTAGCCCGCCGCCGATTTCTTTGCCTATGTTAATATGCGTGCAGACGGTTGCAGTGCCTAATGAAAAGACGGTTGCGGGGAGGGGGTAATGCTCTGCGATGTAGCTCGCGTATGCCAAAACATCGCTGCCGATAGATGGGTATAGGATTGGAAGGGGAGAGGTGTTAACGGTTAGGACTTGTGGTTTTATCTTGCTCGCTTGCACGAAAACGTCGGTTAAATGAGGGACGACGGATGCGATGAATAGGTTATCGTATTCAAAATTGCTGAGCAAATTTTCGCATTCCAAAAAAGTCAGCGGTTTTGTGGCGAATTTTTCGACTTTTAGAAGCTCGTCGCCGTCGAAAATCCCGACTTTTATGTAGCTATTGCCTATGTCTATGCATGCGTTCATGTGGGTATTATAGCAAAGATGTTTTTTTTTGTCAATTATTGTTGAAAACATTGACATTTAGCGAAAAATTTAGTATAATATTTGAAAAGGGGATGATGACATGTCTGGAAT
>NZ_BDHD01000349.1:0-1305 GCF_054786075.1 Treponema sp. R6D11
AAAGCTTTGCGATTAGCAAAGAAGTGCTCTGCGAAGCAGTCTCAGAAGTATGCGCAGATTATTTTCACCAAGCAGATAAACTTGGAGTTCTCAACGAGCCCGAGCATCCTCTAAACAAAAAATTTAGAGAAATTCGTTTAATGAAAGAAAGGATTGCAAAATGCACAGGCGAAGAAGAACTCAAAGCTTTAGACGAAAAGCTTCTTCAATACGCATTAGATTTGAAAAAAATGAATATGGGTTCTCTATAATAGGCCACTACCATGAACGACATACCCGATTATAGTGCCGATTTCACTGCTCTTAATATTCAAAAAACTGTTGAATATCTTTCTTCTGATTCAATAATCGGAAAAGCCCCCGCGAAAAAACCTTGCATTGCTTTTATCGGCGGACTTCCTGGAGCCGGAAAAAGTTAGCCAGGTGGCCCCGCTGATAAATTTAAAGAAGACATAGAAGCTTCCACAGGCGGAGACGTTATCACAGTCGATATGGACGAATATAGAAAATATCATCCCAAAAATTAAGAAATTTATTTAGCTTCAAAACTAGACGGCGCATCTCCAGATTATTATGCGCAACAAACTAACGAATTTGCATATCAGGTTCAAAAAAGCCTGACTGAAAAGCTCAAAGCTAATAATTTTAACGTTCTCGTTGATGGCTCAGCTAGGAACGGAGAAGCAATAGTGCAAACCGCCATACATTTCCAACAATCTAATTATACTTCAAGAGTAGACTTTGTTGCAGCTGATAGAAAAACTGCATGGGAAAGCACGGTCGAAAGGTATGAGGAAACATTACTAAGAGAAACCGAAGATTTGGCAAACGGTATGGAAGTCCCCCGCGGAATCTCTCGGCATGTAGGTAAAGAATACTTCGATTCAATCGATTTGCCAACCAGCATAGACACAATGCATAAATCAGGTGAATTTTCAAGGATACGCATAACAGACAGAAGTCTACAGTTCCATTACGACAGCAACTCTCTAAACGTTAATCCCAAAGAAGTTTTGCGAAATTGCATAGAAAGAGGCAGATTGCTGGAAGCCTCAAAACACAGCTCCGTTCAAGGGCTTGTTGCTGAAGATGCGTTGTTTATCGCGGGTTCTGTTGAAGATGATTCCCTTGGTAATGAAATCGTTGTTACTGTTATCGCTGCTGGTTTTGAAAATATCGTTGAAGATGAGGCTATGAGAGATGTTGAGAAAATAAAATCTAGCACGTTCGTGGCTCCGATCTCTACCGTTATTGAAACACCTTTAACAAAGAGCGGGTCGTCATCTATTCCGGTTATCGAACCGA
>NZ_BDHD01000350.1:0-1298 GCF_054786075.1 Treponema sp. R6D11
GAGTAGATGATGTTTCTATGTTTAACCCGAATACAAATTACTTCTACTGGTATCAATTCTCTTCATGCTGTACGGAAAATGCAACCCATAAGGAATTTGCCTGAATTTTTTGCCGGCTTCGCTAAGCCATTCGTACCTTAAAACAAAATGTCTGTCGCCGTTAATAATTTCGTTACGCCAAATCTGGACGCGATCAACATCAAGACAGTGACCGATAAGATCAAAACTTTTTAATAATATTGTTTCAAAAGGAATTTCTTTATTAGCAGCCAAAAGAATGGTGGCGGCTGTATTTACTGCATCAAGCAGACGAGTTTGTTTTCTTATTTTTTTATCTTTATTAAAAAACATTAATATTCGCCCTTACCTCTTTAAAAAGGTCTTTTACTTCAAAAAATACTTCCGCTATTTTGGGATCATAGTGCGTTCCTGAATTTTCCATAATAATTTTAACCGCATCTTCGTCTGTAAATGCTTTTTTATACGGACGCTCGGAAACAAGAGCATCGTACACATCTACAATCGCCATAATACGTCCTTGCAGGGGAATTTCTTCGCCTTTAAGCATATTTGGATATCCTTTTCCGTCCCAGCGTTCATGATGGCTTCCAGCGAATAATTTAGCATTACGCAAAAATTCGCCCTCGCCCGTCTGCGCGATAATTTTATCAATTATACGCTCACCTTCCGCGGCGTGAGTTTTCATAATCGCATACTCTTCTTCTGTAAGTTTACCGGGTTTGTTTACGATTAAGTCGGAAATAGTAATTTTTCCCAAATCATGCATACGCGCCGAAGCAATAACTTTCTCGATATCCCAATCTGAAATTAATTCTTTATAAACCTCGCGCTTTTTCATTTCGGTAATTAAAATTTTTATGTAAGCCGATGTACGCTCAATATGACCGCCTGTATCTTTGTCGTGGTTTTCGACAATATTTGCCAAAACCGAAACAATGCTGTTCTGAAGCCTGCTTAACTGAGCCGTCCGTTCGCGGATTAATTCATCAATATTAAGGTGGGTCATAATTCTGTTTAACAACACAGGCGCGGAAAAAGGTTTTAAAACAAAATCCACCGCTCCCATTTCAAATCCGCGCACTTCCACTTCCGTGTCTGTGCGTCCGGTTAAAAACATAACAGGAATGTTAGTCCATAAGTTATTGGATTTTAATTTCTCAAGAGCTGTAAAACCGTCAATATCCGGCATTTCAATATCTAAAAGTATAATATCGGGGGTTACTTTTTCCAAAAAAGAAAACATTTTAGTCGCAGAAGGCATTGTCATAACTCTGTAC
>NZ_BDHD01000351.1:0-1297 GCF_054786075.1 Treponema sp. R6D11
TGTCGAAGTCATTTTATTCTCCTCTTAAAAACTGCGATTTAACAACATACTGTGCATATCATTTGAAAAATGCATTCCCTCTTTTGTGTACATTTTTCCGCCTCTTTCCGGGAACGCAAGATCAAAAAATTCTTTTAACGTCGATTTTATTCCCGACAAATACGCAAATAACATTTCGTTAGCCGTGCGTAACTTAATAGCTTCTTGTTTTAAACTGAGGTAGATAGCGGACAATTCATCGCGTTGATTTTCAGGAAGAACGGAAACAAGAGCCAAGAATTGCCCTTTTGAGTCAAGATTTTCAGAAAAACTCTGTTGATGTATAAGCGTTTTAAAAACGGCAAAAAGTTGTTCGCGCTTTTTTTCCAGAGACGCTATCTTGTTTTCGATTGAGTTCATAACTGTTAAATGGTCTTCAAAGACAGCCCAATCGCGGTTTGAAACAGCCTGGCGTATCTTGTCCTGCTCATTGACCGCGTTTTGAATCAATTCACATTCCTGAAGCAGGATATCCCTGCATTTTTCATAAATCATGACTATACCTCTTTATATGTATCGGCGGGTTTTTAGGGTTGAATTAGAAAGAAAATTAGCAAAAAACATGAAATTTTGACCAAGAAATTTACCACGAACCACACGAACCAAGAGCGAATCCAAGAGGGATAAGAGCGAACAAGTAGCGAACCCAAGAGGGATAAGCGTAAAAAGTTTGCATTTTGAGGCAGGGGAATCGTCTGAAGGACGCAGACTCCTGTCTGCGCCCTTCAGACCGCCTGCGCGCTCCCGGCGCGTCCTGCGCCGACTTTTTATTAAGGCAACGCTTGCGCGTTGGGATTTTTCAAGGAGCGCTCCGGTTCGATTCCCCCACAAGCATGGAGTTTCGCCTCGCGAAACTCCCGCGAAAAACAAAAAAAGACCCTTCCGGGTCTTTTTTTGTTTTTCGCACATCTCCTAGGGGAATCGAACCCCTGTTGCGAGGATGAAAACCTCGTGTCCTAACCCCTAGACGAAGGAGACTTTTTTGTCTTAATCGAATTTAGTAAAAACATGAAAAAATGTCAAGATATTATCGAAAAATCAAACTTTAGACTTAAAAACGGCTATTGACCTTTTTGGGCGTTTTTAGCATAATTTTGTAATACGGCTTGAGCCGTCTTATTTTTAGACCATCAGGAGAGTTTATCTGAAAATCTTGACTCAAAAGGGCAATTCTTGGATCTTGTTTCCGTTCTTCCTGAAAATCAAAGCGATGAATTGTCCGCTATCTACCTCAGTTTAAAACAAGAAGCTATTAAGT
>NZ_BDHD01000352.1:0-1297 GCF_054786075.1 Treponema sp. R6D11
GGCAGTTATACAAGTAATTTAATTCCGCTTTTTTGTGTATTTTTTTCATGTTGGTCAAAGCCGTGGGATAGGTCTGTCCGTGCGGAAACACCGTATTATTTTTATTTCCTCTTTAGACGACACAGCGTATACTGTCCCGCTGAACGTGAGTAACCTCGGGCACTCCAACGCTTCCGGTTTCGCCGGTTACGTGCTGAAACAAAACAGCGCCAAATATGTTAGCCTTGACCTTTCTGGAAGTCCCCTTACCATAATCGATCAAAGTGCCTTTACCGATTGCACCACCCTTACCGGTGTTATCATACCCGACGGCATTCAAAGCATCGCAAATTACGCTTTTAACGGCTGCTTCAACCTTGCCAGCGTCACCATACCTGACGGCGTCACCAGCATCGGGAATTACGCTTTTTCCCAATGCAAGTTTGACAGCGTCACTTTACCATCCGACCTTATCATCATAGGGAGCGACGCTTTTCAAGGCTGCTCCAACCTTACCAGTGTCGCCATTCCCGCCGACGTTACCAGCATTGGGGATTATGCTTTTTACCGCGCCAGCCTTACCAGCGTTACCATCCCCGAAGGCGTTACCGTCATCGGGAGCGGCGCTTTTTCCGACTGCACTAACCTTACCGACGCCGCCATACCCTCCACAGTTACCAGCATCAAGGACAGGGTTTTTATGAGGAGCAAACTGAGCAGCGCCGTCATACCAGCCGTCGTTCAAAGCATCGGTGATTACGCCTTTCACGGCTGCGACGCTCTTACCAGCGTAATGTTTGCCAGAGCGGACACTTCCCTCGGCATCACTGTGTTCATTGACGAAGACAACACAACATCCTTGCAGACAGCGTACACCGAAGGAGGAATAGGAACGTACACGAGGACAAACACGACAAGCACAACGTGGACGAAACAGTAGGTAAAAATGTAAGCTAGTGGTTAGAGAAAGCGAAATGCTGTCTTCTAACCACTATTTGCCGAGTTACGCTTTCCTTCCTGTAAGCGAAGTATTCCACTGGAAACAGCATATCATTTTCCGCCCAAATACTCCCCGGCGTTAAAAGGCTGTAAAAGTTTCCCCATAGATTCATTGTTTATAACCGCTTTGATAATTCCCGCCGCAATTTCCGCCGATTGTACAATTTCCAGTTTTGGAAATTTTTCTTTGTAACTGCCGCAGGATACGGTATCTGTCACAACCAAGCGGTTTAACAGTCCTTCTTTAAAAAGCGCGTCAAGTTTTTCTATGGCGGGAGGGGAAAAAAGCGCGTGTACGGCAATGACGTTAATATCTTTG
>NZ_BDHD01000353.1:0-1181 GCF_054786075.1 Treponema sp. R6D11
TAAACAGCGCGAGTCTTAACCCCTTACAGTCTCAGGAAGAAGCTGCGGCTATAGCCGAGGCTGAAAGGCTTGAGGCAGCCGAAAAAGCGCAGGGTGTTTACAATTTAAAAGCAAGACAGGACGGCGAAAGGATAATTATCACTTTTGACAAAGAAGATAAAGACAGAAACGCTATTCTGTATCGCAGTATGCAGCCAATAACCCGTTCTCATGATTTACTTAACGCCGTAATTGTACAATCGGGAATAGGTTCTCCTTTTGTTGATTTTCCCGTTCCCGTGCCGGGACTTACATGGTATTATGCGGTAATTTATGAGGACGAGATTGCAAGCGGCAACATGGGAATTAAGCCGGGAACAAATGCGACTGTAACTCCTGTTTCCGTAACAAGTGAACAGCCGGTTGAGAGTAACTTGCGCCCAATTCCCCTGCCGGTTCTGACGTTACGCAACACCGTCCCCGAAAGTTATTTTATGACTGAGATTCCAGAACAAGTGACTTTAAGCGCGACATCAGAGAATATTCTGCGCGGTACAAGAATGCCTTCAAAAGCCCCTTTAAAATTAAAAAGACCGCGTGTTTTTTCGGTTGATTTAGTCGCGCCCACAGGCGGCGAAGAATCGGCTTTGTTTCAGATAATTACGGAATATTTTGTAACATTTAAATGGGAAGAGGCAAGAATAAGCTTACAGCATTATTTGTCCATGCCGCGCTCAAAAGACATAGAAGCGCGCGCCCGTTTTTATTTGGGGCAGACTTTGTACTATACCGGTAAATATCGTGAATCGCTCATGGAATTTATGTCGATAAGGTCGCTTCATCTTGCCGAGGCAAACAAGTGGATAGACGCTGTTTTATCGGCAATGGTATATTAACATAAAAAGTAATAATTGACAAAATTAAATAAAAATGTTATAAGTTCTAAATAAATACAAAACTTTGGTTTTACAGGAGATAATTGCATGGAAGACATGCCTCCGTACGATGATAAGCGCGCATTTTTACATTTTAAACGTCCTCGTCTTAACCAACTCTTTGAGGAAGCTGTAAAATATCCGCTGGTAGTGGTCTGCGCGGGAGCGGGTTACGGCAAAACCAGCGCGGTTCATGATTTTGCGCAAGAGTACCATGCAACTACATTTTGGATGCAGCTTTCGGAGCGCGATAACACAAGCGCGCGT
>NZ_BDHD01000354.1:0-1287 GCF_054786075.1 Treponema sp. R6D11
CCAAGCTACAAACATCATTATCCCGTCCGAGATACAGAACCTCGCTGGGTTGGTATTAAGCGTCGCGGAATTTGCGTGGAAGTAGTACTACCCACTATTATTTATCTACTATATAATATCCTCATGTTATGTATTGCTTTTGCCGGTGGGGGGACAGGAGGGCATATTTACCCGGGACTTGCTGTTGCGGCCTAATTGCAAAAAAGGCTCGGCGGCGGGTTTCGGTTATTCTGGGTAGGTTCCTCCGCCGGGATGGATCGCGGCATTGTGCAGGCGGCTGGGCTTGAATTTTTCGGCATCCCTTCCGGAAAACTCAGGCGTTATTTTTCCGTTAGAACTGCCGTTGATTTCTTCAAGGTTATAGCCGGTTATTTCTCCGCAAAAAAAATTCTTAAAAAGCAAAAGGCGCGCCTTCTTTTTTCCAAAGGCGGCTTTGTAAGCGTGCCTCCCTGCGCGGCGGCTTCATCATTAAAAATCCCCGTCTTTACTCACGAGTCCGATTTTAGTCCCGGATTGGCGACAAAAATAAACGCGCGCTTTGTTCTGCGCACAAAAGGGAATATTTTTACCGCTTACGAAGATACCGCTAATTTTTTCCCGCAAAAAGTCCGCCAGAACGTAATTGTAAGCGGAAACCCCGTGCGCGACATTTTTTACGGCGCGGACGCGGCAAAGGGCAGGGCTTTTCTTGGCGTGAAAGACGGCGCAAGGCTTTTGCTGGTTCTTGGCGGCAGTCAGGGGGCGCTTCAAATTAACGAGCTTATCCGCGCCGCTTTGCCTGAGATTACAAAAACGTATACGGTCGTACACCAAATAGGCCCCGGCCAAAAGTGGAATTTGGGCGCGACCGCAACATATAAACCTTTTCCCTTTATTAAAGAGGAGCTTCCACATATAATGTCTGCGGCTGAATTTGTGCTTTCTAGAAGCGGCGCGGGAATATGGGAATGCGCCTTTTTGGGGAAGCCCATGATTCTTGTCCCGCTTGAAGGAAGCGGCACGAGGGGCGATCAGGGGCAAAACGCAGAATATTTCCGCAAGGCGGGAGCCGCGCTCGTGCTGGAAGGAAGCGAAGTAAATCCCACGTCGCTGTTAGGCGCTATTAAAACCTTGGAACAGGATAAAGAAAAGCGCGCGTCTATGGCGGCCGCTTCATTAAAAATAGGGAAAAAAGACGCGGCGGGATTTATAGCGCAAGCCTTGTCCGACAAGATAAAGAAAACGGGTGGAGGATAAGGTGAGTTTTTCTGTAATTGACTTTGTATTCTTAGGAATATTGGGGCTATT
>NZ_BDHD01000355.1:0-1287 GCF_054786075.1 Treponema sp. R6D11
CATTAATACGCGGATATTTAACAAAAGAGACCGATTTTAATATTTTGGCGGATTTTTTTTCTTGACAGGCACTTTAAATCATTGTAAATTTAACTTTATTGAAAGTATTTTCAATAAAAATCAATTTTTCAAGGAGAATGTGATGAAAAAGACAATTCTTATCTTAACGGTTGTATTCATTATGACTTTAGTCGCAGGGTGCGCAAGTTCGGGAGGCGGTTCTTCCAAAGCGGCTGCTGCTGATGATGGTCCTCCGCCTTATTCGTTAAATTTAAGCGGTGTAACTTATGAAATTTTTAACCAAAAAGCAAAAACATTAACCGACCCTGGAAAGGGCGTAAAAAGCGCGACACCCCTTAAAGCGCAATATGACGGCGTTTTGTTTCTTTTGCCCCCATTTGACACGGATGTTACCAAGTATAAAAGAATAACGGTAACTGCGAAGTTCTTTGACGCAAAAGGCGGGGAAATGAACCAAAAAGGCGGCGGAGCGATGATAGTTATCGTTTATGATCCGAAAGGCGACTTGGAAGGGCCGGAAATGGGCGCCGGAAAAAACACCCCGCTTAAAGAATTTAATTTCGGCGGCATGTCTATGGTACATACGCAGAATGGTTCACGCATCACGCTTACTCAGGCTCCCGGAGCGATTCTTCTTCAGTGTACCAATCCCCTCGTTAAATTTTTTGAACTAACAGAAGTAACCCTGCACAACGGCCGCGATTAAGGTTCATTTTATAAAGTTAGGATAATACTCTTTGTGTTATCCTAACTGCAAAATAATCTCCCGTATCTCCGAAGCCAAGTAAAAAGACCCCGTCCCCAAAACCGGCAACTTATTCTTCGCCGCAAAATCCCTAGCTTCCCTTACGCCTTCCTGGGGAAGGGCCCTCTGCTGTTCGCTGTAAAAACTGTACTCGTAAAAAAGACAGCACATAAGCCTGCCGCAGGGGCCGGAGATTTTTACAGAGTTCAGCGAAAGTTTTTGGTCTTTCGCCATTTTAATCGAAACGGGCTTAAGCTTGTCGGAAACGCAGTGGCAGCAGTAGCCGCGCCCGCAGACCCCAAGGCCGCCAAGCACCCGCGCCTCGTCGCGCACGCCGATTTGGCGCAATTCTATCCTCATCTTAAAAACGCTTACAAGGTCTTTAACAAGTTCCCTAAAATCCACCCTGTTGTCGGCGGTAAAGAAAAACAGAATTTTCGGCTCTTCCAAAAGGTAATGGACAAGAACCAGTTTCATTTCTAGTTTATGGTTTTCTATCTTCTTAAAGCATATATCAAACG
>NZ_BDHD01000356.1:0-1281 GCF_054786075.1 Treponema sp. R6D11
GTCTTAGGGCGCACAATATCATGACCACCAAGAATATTCATAGACGTATATAAGCTTGTTTGCGGATAATTCTCCTTCAAACTCTCAAAAATGCTAGAAAATAGCTCAGCCGAAATTCCCCCCATAATGAAATTAATCAGCGCGTTTTTAAGGGGATAATTCATAACGCCATCTAGCTCATCCCCAAGAAAATATCTTCTAGGTATGCTATAACTTACTTTATTTGACGCATCTTCCCAAACCTCGCCGATTATAACCGCATCCTTTTTTATTTTCTTAGCGTTTTCTCTTAACGTCTCAACGAATTTTTGCGGCAACTCATCTACAACATCAAGACGCCATCCGCTAGCCCCTAATTTTAACCATTTTTTTATTACGCTATCGTCATCACGAAAAAGATAATTTTTCAAAGTTTCGCAAGATTTATTTAAGGTAGGCAACGTCCTAATCCCCCACCAAGATTCATACTTTGAGGGATATGTAGTAAAATTAAACCAACTATAATATGGGCTATTCTCGTCGCTAATCGCACGCGCAAAGTATTGGCTGTCATTTCCCACATGGTTAAAAACTCCATCCAAAATAATTCTAATCCCAGCTTCCTTTGCCTTTTTGCATAGCCTCTTAAACGTTGATTCATCTCCATAATGCATATCTATCTGCTTGAAATCTTTTGTGTTATATTTATGATTAGAATTCGCTTCAAAGATCGGATTAAGATATATAGCCCCCACATTTAACATCTTTAAATACGGTAACTTTTCGATTATTCCTTCCAAATCGCCACCAAAATAATCGTTATTTAGGTTGTTCTTAATCGGCTTTTCTTCCCAATTTTTATGATAAATTTGTGTGTCATTATAAACTTTTTTTCTTCCTGAATTGAAAAACCTGTCAACAAAAATTTGGTATGTAATCGTCTTAGAATACCAAGCTGGCACGACATAATCCTTATCATAAACAGTTATTTGATAGCTCGGTGGTTCAACATCATAAATTTCACCAATCCCACCTAAATGTTTCTCGTTATTGCCATAATATTTAATTTCTCCGCCAAAATAATGAATAACAAAATAATACCACAAATTTTTCGCACTCTCGCTAGCCTTAAACTTGCATTCAAAAAATTCATTCACTTTAAGCATAGGTATAACAACTTCACCTGCACCATCCCAAATTCTTAAATCAACATCTTCAATATCTAAAGTATTAACCTTAATCCGCAAGAAAACATCAGTGCCAGTCTTAACCGCACCATAAGGCTCTCTATAAACGATGTTC
>NZ_BDHD01000357.1:0-1281 GCF_054786075.1 Treponema sp. R6D11
TTACTATATAGATATAATATTTTCAGGATAGCATAATGTTACTTACTGTTTCGGGCATATTAATTGATGTATCTAAAAAAAGCGTAAAGACTTTGCATCTTTATGTTAAACCGCCTAATGGGAAAGTAACGGTTTCCGCTCCGCTCTCTATGAGCAATGAAGAAATTGAACATTTTGTGCTTTCTAAAATCAGTTGGATTAAAAAACAGGTCGAAAAATTTGACGTTCAATCTCGTCAATCTAAGCGTAAATATGTTTCGGGCGAAACGCTGTATGTTTGGGGGAAACAGTACTATTTGCAAACAGCGTATGGGAGCAAAAATTCGCTTGTGTTGTCCGGCGATAAGGCAATTTTCACTGTCAGAAAAACAGCCACTACGGCACAACGTGAAAAATTTATTCGGGAGTGGTATCGTAAGCAGTTGAAAGGTGAAATAGAGCGGCTTCTTCCTAAATGGGAAAAAATTACAGGGTTAAAATGCAATAGTTGGCAAATAAAATATATGACTAGCCGTTGGGGAACTTGTAAGCCTAAAGCAAAAAAGATATGTCTGAATTTGCAACTTGCCAAAAAAACGCCTGAGTGTCTTGAATACATTATCCTGCATGAACTTGCTCACATTATGGAAAAATACCACAACGAGCGATTTAAATCGTTTGTAGGCAAGTATATGCCCAAGTGGAAAGAAATTAAGTCCGCACTTAACGAACAACCGCTTGACTAGACTTGTTCGGGAACCCGGTTGGTTCCCTCACAAGTCTTGCAGTTTTTCGGCTTACAGCCTCAAAACTGCTTTTTTAATAAAGTAGTTGTTCGGAAACTGAAGTTTCCGAACAACTCTATTTTTTAAAATAAAAAACAGCGTTGAAAATTCCCTACCGCAGAACTCGCACCTTTACATCTTTAATCATCGCGCGTTCAGCGGTTGCGTCTCCAACATACTCGACATTTACCTTAGGCGTCATTGCACCTTTGCCAAGAGAGATGGGCGCGCGGTAGTAAACTTGATTTTCCCAGCGTAGTGTTCCTTCAATAACCAGTACATAATCGCCGGTGGAAAGAGCCGCGCCTTTGCTGTCAGTGCCGTCCCATGTGAAGGTTACAGTTCCTGTCTGCGGCGTTGCAGAACTTACCGCGTCAATTTGGGCTTTTGTCAATTTTGAAGGGTCGGCTTTTTTTACCCACACGGGGATTGTTGCGGGTCTTTTGGCGTAACCGCCGTTAGCTGTCCATTTTGTAACATAAAGCGTCTTTATGTGTTTGCCTTCGGTGTCCTCTAT
>NZ_BDHD01000358.1:0-1278 GCF_054786075.1 Treponema sp. R6D11
ACACCGAAGTTATCACAAACGCTAAAGATATTTTTCTTGTCGGCGAAAATGGTCAGGGGAAAACCAATTTTTTGGAAGCGTTATATTTTTGTGCCTACGCTTCGTCATTTCGCTCTGTCCGAGACGCAGAATTGGCACGTAACGGAGAAAAAGATTTTTCCACTGAAGTAAAACTTTCAGATTCGGTAAACGACCAAATACTTGTTAAATCGGAAAACGGCAAAAAAACAGTTTTTATAAACGGAAAAAAAGCCGAAGACCGCAAAGAATTACTTTCCATTGCTCCAAGCATAGTTTTTTGCCACGAAGATATGGAGTTTGTCAGCGGAAACCACGAAAGACGACGCTGGTTTTTTGATCAAACTTTAAGTCTTTACGACCCTGTCTACCTAGAAGACCTTCGCCGTTTCCGCCGAGTGCTAAAATCACGGAACACAGTGCTTCGGGATTACGCCCAAAAAAAACAGAAAGCGGACAGTGCAATTTCTGTTTTGGACGCACTCGATCCGCAGTTTGTGGAATATGGGCTTAAATTAATGGAAAAAAGAGAAACAGCAGCAAAGGATTTTTCTGTCGTTTTCAGTACTCTCTACGAAGAAGTATCCGGCATTTGCGGCATCACAGTCCGCTACATTCCGTCATGGAAAAGCGACAGTATTTCTTCCCACCTGCAAGAAAGGCGGGCAACCGAAATGTCAGCAGGGCTTTCGCTTTCAGGTCCGCATCGGGACCGCTATCAATTTACACATAACGGCGAAGATTTTACGATAAAAGCCTCCACAGGGCAAAGGCGCCTTTTAGCCCCCTTACTGCGGACAGCTCAAGCTCTCCGCTATTCCCAAGAGACCCGCCTTAACCCCATACTGTTACTGGACGATGTTCTTTTAGAAATGGACGGCGAAAAAAGACGCAAGTTCTTATCGGTACTCCCCTGCGGTTTTCATGAAGTTAGCATAGCATAAATTAGGAAGAATTTCTCACAAAGGACACGGAGGAAGAGAAGATCACAAAGGGGGATCAGGGGTTTTTGTTCGTTATCTTATCGTGAAATTCAAATATAGCCTTCGGACAAAAACCCTTTTTCTCTTCTTTGTGTCCTTCTCTTCCTTTGTGAGCTTTGTGTGAAGCTCTTTAGAATTATTTTGCTTTGCTAAAGGTCGCAAATTGCGACCTTAGATTTTTCCAGTTTGTCTTAAACAAACTTATCATAATTCCGAAAATTAAAGTATGGTTGAAAATTCTATGGCTTTTATGCGGAAAGTTGCTTCTTTAGCTGTC
>NZ_BDHD01000359.1:0-1270 GCF_054786075.1 Treponema sp. R6D11
GAAGGAGTAATAACAAATAGCGCCGGTTCAAAACATGTTTTACGCGATACCCAATATTTATTGTCCCGCCTAAAAGCGATTTTCCGAGCGTCAAGGTAAGCGCCTATTTCTATTGTCAGTTGTTTTTTTAGTTTATGTCCCGATGCCTGCATACAATCCGTAATATCTTCCAAAGTAAACGGTTCGCTTACATTTTCGAGAAATTCATAAAGCGCTTCTTCCTGTTCCAAATCCATTAGTTTTATGATAGATTAAAATATCTTATAAATTCAATATGGAGAATTACAATGAAATATGGTTATTTTGATTCTGAAAAACGCGAGTATGTTATTGATAAGCCAGATACGCCCGCTCCTTGGGCGAATTATTTGGGTTCTCCCGCCTATGGTGCGATTATTTCCAACAATGCGGGCGGTTACAGCTTTGTAAAAAGCGGCGCGGCGGGAAGGTTGATACGTTACCGTTTTAACGAGCAAGACCGCCCAGGACGCTATGTCTATCTTCGAGACGATGAAACTGGCGATTACTGGTCTGCCTCGTGGCAGCCTGTAGGCAAGCCGTTGAATCAATATAAGTCGATATGCCGTCATGGGACGGGCTACACTCAGCTTGAGGCGGATTACAAGGACATACACTCGCAGGCACTCTACTATGTGCCGCAAGACGCTGACTACGAAGTGTGGAAAGTCAAAGTAACAAATACCGGAAGTAAGGCGAGAAAAATTTCCTGTTTTGGTTTTGTTGAATTTACCTGTGAAAGTTTTTACGAGCAGGATCAGGTAAATCTTCAATATACCCAGTTTATTACCCGCACTTATTTTAAAGAAAAATTTATTTTGCAGACAATAAACGAAAACTGTTTAAATGCCGTAAACGAAAGCAGAGTTGACACTCGTTTTTTCGCTCTTGTCGGAGCAAAGGTCGCAAGTTACTGCGGAGATCGCGCCTCATTCTTGGGTAAATATCGCGATTACGGAAATCCCGTCTCAGTAGAGAACGGCAAACTTGACGGCACTCTTAACTACAACTTGAATCCCTGCGGCGCGTTGCATACAACTTTTGATCTTGCTCCCAATGAAACAAAGGAATTTATTTTCCTCTTGGGACAAAAACGTGAAGCACAGGCAAATGAAATTGTGTCGCGTTACGAAGACACAAGTCTGCCCGAAAAAGAAATTGACAAATTAAAAACTTACTGGCATAGCCGCCTTGCCAATTTTAAAGTGAACACCCCCGACGACAGCTTTAACAACATGATCAATACATGGAA
>NZ_BDHD01000360.1:0-1267 GCF_054786075.1 Treponema sp. R6D11
ATTTTGTATTAATAGCCCGATTAATCATATATTGAACATTAGCGTTAGCGTTTTGCGCGGTTATTCTGGTGTCGGGATTTCTGTTTGGAAATACGCGGAAAATTTCGTCCGCAAAAGCCTGTCCGATATTCTCGATATTTTTAAAATCCAGAATAACCTCTCTAAACAATTCAAGACCGCTTAAAATTCGCCTTGCCTGTGAACGAGACACTAAATCATCGGTGTTTGATAAATTTATTGGGACTATTGTTCTGTCAAAATCACCCGGTACTTCCGTTGAAAACTTATCAAAAATATCTTTTAGCACCGTAGCGCTATTGTTTGCAAGACGCATATACACAAAAGTGGAAAACTTTGCCTTGCCTGGTTTTATATTGTTATCCTTCTGTTGGTCGGCGGCATAAGTTATTCCCTTGGAAATGATTATAAAATCGTCAAAAGCTTTTGAAGTAAAAAAAATGCCCTGCCCCGAATGGCGGGATTTATCGGTTGTGCGTTTGCCTTTTGCCAATTCGATTAAAGCGTCTTTTTCGTCGGTAAGCTTTAATTTTTGCTTGATATTATAGAAGATACCGATTCCGTCGTCAGAGACAGACAAACTTATAAACGCCTTATTTTGACTTATTACCAAATCAATATTTTTACCTTTTGAGTGTTCTATGGCATTATTGAAAATCTCTAAAAACCCGTAAGTCCAAATATCCTTGATATTTTGAGGAACGCCTATAAAATGTTTTTTTACGTCGTTTTCCCAAACGGCGTCTTCGGATAAGGTTTTATTAATCTTGTAAGTATATTTTTCCTGCTTTGACTTTATTACATATTGTCCTGATTTTCTGGCTAATTCCTTATCCGATAACAATTTATTAATATGTTTATATACTGCAGGCAATGAAATACCAAACCGCTCAGATGTAAGCGCGGCAATATTTTTATTATCCGTTATGTTTGTCAGTATAAAATCGCGAATTTCTTCGCCTCTTTGACGAATTCCAGACATTATTTTCCCTTAATTACTTGTAAACCTTATCAAAAATACATGTAAACCTTATCGATAACACATGTAAACCTTATAGATATGGCATATAAACCTTATCAATATCTATTATAAACCTTATTATTGGGAAAAATCAACCTTATTTTAGAGAAAATTTGACTGTATTAGTCTTCGTTTTTTTCCACCTCGTTATTTTTTTCCATGTTTTTTCTTATGATGAGACTAGGCACATAAAATATAAGACCTGACACGGCATAAACAGAAAATATT
>NZ_BDHD01000361.1:0-1157 GCF_054786075.1 Treponema sp. R6D11
TTGCCATCGCCGTCCGTAAAAAATGCCCTTTCTTTATTTATGCCTCCGTTGTAGAAAAAACGGGAATTCCCCTGGATTTCTTTCTTGAACCCCTTGAAAAAGCCCCCGACGATAAAAACAAGTCCCTTCTGGAGCAGTTGGAGCAGGCGGTCGCCGAAGAAGAGTACGAACAGGCGGCCGAAATCAGGGATTTAATTAAAAAACTGGAATGCGGCGATGACGACGATTAATATTTTATGCGTTTTGGTTGCATAGTTTGTCGATATTTAATATAATGTATTATATGTCTCTTTTATTCGATAATGGCAGAATAATCTTTAGATTCGCTGTAATTTTATACGTTTTTTCGCTGTTTTTACCCGGTTTTTCCTTAAAAAACAGGGAAATTCAAGACAACGAAAACGGTATTGGCGGCGGAAATTTTAATAATGAAGACGTATCTTTAACTCTCGCCTCTTACGAACAGGCTTCCTTTGAAGAGACATCTTTGGACGCGCCACCAGCAGAGGCAGCCGCCCTAGAGCCGGAGTCATTATCAAAAGCCAGGGTTTTGCTCTACGACACATATCAGGTTACGCAAGGCGAAAACATCAGCACCCTTGCTATTAATTTGGGGCTTAATCAGGGAACGATTATTTCCGTGAATAAAATTACAAATACCCGCCTGTTGCAGATCGGCAAGCTTTTAAAAATACCGAATCAGGACGGCGTTTTACACCAGGTTAAAAGCGGGGACACTTTAAGCTCCATCGCGGAAAAATACAAGGCCGAAGCGGAAGATATAAAAATCGCGAACGAGCTTTTTTCCGACACGATAAGGACGGGGACCGACCTGTTTATTCCCGGCGCGAAGCTTGACTGGGTAAGCCTACAGGAAATTAACGGCGACTTGTTTATATGGCCCGTAAACGGCGCCATCACTTCCCCTTACGGCTACAGAAGGGATCCGTTTAACAATAACCGCAGGCAGTTTCACTCCGGTCTTGATATCAGAGGAAGCACGGGAACCCCCGTTAAAGCCGCGATGTCAGGACGTGTAACCCAGACCGGTTATGACGCCGTATTTGGGAATTATATCGTTATTAACCATTATTCTGGCTACCGCACGTTGTACGGGCATTTAAGCGTTATCAGGACAAAGAACGGCGCTTATGTGG
>NZ_BDHD01000362.1:0-1260 GCF_054786075.1 Treponema sp. R6D11
GCTTTACGCACCATGGGCGGGCTTGCCATTGCGGCTTTGTATTCTTCGAGGCAATAGGTGATAAATTCGATGTTATCGCTCATGATTTGATTTTTATTTTCCTGTCAGTTTTTCTAGTTCCCTGCTAAAATCCTTAACATCTGTTACCAGTTCCCATTTTATGTTTGAGCCGATATATTCAAACGCTTTTTTCTGGGCGGATACGGCAATGTTATCTGATAGACGGGAATTTTCGCTTTTGGTTTCTACAACAAGATGGAGATAAATATCATCCGATTCTTGTCTTCGGGTTGTATACACAAAATCTGGGCTGGTTGTGCCGCCGGTATAGGTTGGCAATTTAATACATTCACGGGGAAGTTTCCCGTATACGATAATATGTTCCGGCGGTTTTACTTTCAAAACTTCATGCTCAATCTCGCTGTCATAGACCGCTTTGTCAAATAAATACCGCTTATAATCCATTGTTTCTTTTGCGACATTTGTGCCAAGATATTTTTGGCTTAATTCTGCGACAAAATCGCCGTCCTTAAATAGACTTGTTTGGGCGGTGTAATCAAGAGACTGGTATGTAAATTTTTGTTTATAGGTTTCCGTGAATTTTGATTCAAATACATTAATAATTTTTTCAAGAGTATTTGTATTGAATAGTTCGGCAGATGTATTTTTCCCTTTGCGAGCAATGGAAAGTGTTTTATGTAGCATAACCAACGGCAGTGATGTACGCTTATTTAGCCGTTTTAGAAATTCGCCGTAATTTATTATATTTATTTCAGAATCAATTTCTTTGTATCCGCCGACTTCTAGAATAACGGTTTCCCCTTCTTTTTTTATATTTTCGTTTTTGATCTCTGCTTTAGGAGTTAAAAAGTGTTCATTGTTGGAAAAAATATCTATCAATAAATTTTCTATTTTATCATCGCCTAATTTTTCAAATTTTAGTAAATAACGTTTTGTAACAGTATCCCAAAGGTCTCGAATTTTATAAAAATTTTCCCTATTAAGGCGTACTTTGGGCGGCGGCGGTAATCCGCCACCTGTAACTGTTCCTTTTTTTGCCTTTAAGCCGCTTTCTTCCGGCAATAGATCGAATAATTTGTCTTTTTCTTTTATCTCTCCATGTCTGTCAATTATTTTAGCACTAAGTAGGGCTTCAAACGCTCTATCTCTATCCTCCGCATAGCCTGCTTTAACAAGAATATCCAAAATTTCATCGGTGATTTTTCCCTCAATCTTACCGCCATCGGCATTAATTTCACC
>NZ_BDHD01000363.1:0-1258 GCF_054786075.1 Treponema sp. R6D11
AGCCCGTGGTGTACAAAGAGAATGCCCGCGTTTATCGCGGCGGCCTGTTCAAAAGTTTCCATGGAAGCGTCCACGCCGAAGGCGATCTTTTTTACGGGCGATCCGTCATTGTCAACCTGAATTCCGTTAAGGGAATTATCGGCCGTTACAAAGCCGTCTATATCGAGAAAACTTTTTAAAAAAGCGTCAAGTTCTTTTGTTGTCTTTTCCAATTTTATTATACTCTCCCGTAAAAAATCCGTCCAAATACGAATGGCCCTTTATGAACCTGTCCGGATCCATTATAGCATAATACGCCTGACTTGCCATTTGATTTTGATCGAAAAGCACATAACTGTTCATATAACCCTTACCGTAAGGGCTCCAGATAACGACATGATCGATATATTTTTTATATTTTTCGAATAATTTAAAAAGCAACGCGTACTGGTAACCTACCGCGTCTGCCTGCATTTGGTTTAAAATTTCAGGAGCCTGCGCGCCGCCGCCGGGAGCGGCATCGGACAGTTTCATATCGACCTCTGAATAGCATATCCAATCCAGCAAGCCTTTATCGATAAGCCCCGCGAGCGTTGAAAGATAAATTTGATTCCTGCTCGCCATGCCAGGGTTTACGGTCTCATGCCCCTGGATTCCCATACATTCGATTAAATTTCTTCCGTCATAAAGGGGATCGGACTTCCACGCCGTATTTATTTCCCTGATCATATTGGAGGCGATCCGTATCTTGGAATAGCTGGCTATTTCATATTCGTTGTAAGTCAGAATGGGCGGTTTTTCGCTGATATACGCGTCTATACTGCCGTCGTCATCATGAAAATCTTTCTTCATGTAATCGGGGACGATGTTGGAATCACGGTAGCCTTCTTTGTATTTGGCGGCCATTTGGGCGTTAGGAACCGCAATATGCGCAAATTTATAAAGAAGGTAAATATAGTTCTGCCTTATGTCTTTATTGTCGTTATCTGTCATCGCAAATAGCCAAGACATGTTTTTTTAACGCCGTTTTCCATTCGTTAGCATTTTTTTGAATAATCTCGCTGTGCCTGTTTTCATGAATTTCGATATTAACCACGTCGATGGAATGGAAAGGTATAACCCCCCGTTCCTTGCTTGAACCGTACTTTTCGTCCACGGACATAAAATGGCGCATAACATACAAAATATGGTTAAAATAAACCCGCCGCGCGGTCTCTTTATTTACCTTTAGAAACGGTCCTGTGGCGTTTACGCCATAAGTGTAATACAGGCCTTCTTT
>NZ_BDHD01000364.1:0-1254 GCF_054786075.1 Treponema sp. R6D11
ATACAGTATTGCTTCCGGGTCTGCTAGACGAGCCGCAAGAAATCCTTCGTATACAAAATCTGAACCGATAGCTTTAAACCAAGGGTTTTCAGGACGTATTGCTGTTTTCCAACTTGAACCGTTACTGTCCGGAAAAGCTTCATTTAAAACGTCCCATGAATAAATTTTTCCTTTAAAATGAGTCACAACATCGGTAATATATGTTTTCATTGCTGCAAGCGCTGCCGCTTTTTGTTCGGAAGTAGCGGGAGAACTCGCAGAAGTTCCAATGGCTGTTTGCCAAGAGGGAATTTGACTGTGCCAGAGTAATGTATGCCCGATAACTTTGAAACCAGAAGCAATAGCGGAATTTACAAAACTGTCCGCTGTAGACCAATTATAGTTTCCTTGGCTTGATGAAATTGCGCTGGGCTTCATGCTGTTTTCCGCTGTAACCGCGTTAAAATGACGAGCCAATGGTGATCCGCTTGAAACACTGCCTGTTGCTATATTTCCAACAAGAAAGCCTTCAGGAAATCTGTCCTTAAGCGGCGGCAAATCCATAATTTTTTCCTGCGCTTCTGTAGTTGCAATTACTTTAAATTCTTGGGTTTTATTATTCGATGCTTCAGCGGTGATTATTACTTCCGCTCTTGCCGGACCTTCCGTATACTTTTTATTTCCGCCTTCCGCCTCTGAAAAACTGGTTATGACAGCGGTTACAATACCGCCTGAAGAAACCGAAACTTTTGACGAGTTGCCGGAAGACCATGTTATGGTTTTACCGCTCATTCCGGCATCAAGCATGGCAGTAAGGTTTTTACTGTTGCCAACGGTCAATAGTACCGTACCACCCGCAGGTATTTCAGGCTCTTCTTCCGGTTTATTACACCCAAAAAATAAACAGAAATATTATTAAGATTATACCAATTTGTCTAATATTCATTTTTTCCTCCTGAAAAATACAAAAATTATATAGTTAATTATATCACATTAATGACTATTTGTCATGCAGAAATTCCTAAACCCGGTTTTTATTTTACGCTGTTCAAGCAGTTTATCTTATCCTTTTTCACTAGCTCTGGTTCGTAGTAAATTTCTTCATTCCAAAATTTGCAGTTGCTATTTGTAGAAATTTTTTAATCATCAAATAATCTTTTAATTAAATGCGTCAAAAATTAATTTCGCATAACAAATAAACGTAATGATGATTATATTTATATCATCTTATTTTTAGGAGAGTTAAAATGAAAAAATTAATTTTTGTCGTAGGAG
>NZ_BDHD01000365.1:0-1141 GCF_054786075.1 Treponema sp. R6D11
AAACTTGCGGAAAAAGAAGGTTTGCTTGTGGGCATTTCGTCCGCAGGCGCGGTTTGGGCGGCGTTACAAATAGCGTCACGCCCCGAAAACAAAGGGAAACGCATTGTCACGCTTCTGCCCGATTCAGGCGAAAGATATTTAAGCACATGGCTGTTTGAGGATTTTGCGGTAAATGAAAAAGAAGCAAATAAAAAACTGAATGAAGAGAGGTTTTTAAAACTTGATAAATCCGTGCCGCCTGCAGTCGCGCTCGCCAATGAATATTTTAGAAGCGGACTGTATTGCAGCGAGGCTGTTTTAAGGGCGTTCAAT
Source organism: Treponema sp. R6D11 (assembly GCF_054786075.1). Taxonomy (NCBI): domain Bacteria; kingdom Pseudomonadati; phylum Spirochaetota; class Spirochaetia; order Treponematales; family Treponemataceae; genus Treponema; species Treponema sp. R6D11. The sequence continues at coordinate 313 of NZ_BDHD01000365.1, forward strand.
GAAGTTTATGGTTTGGAATATCCTGAAAATTTGTATAAGATTGCAACAGGTTTTGGAGCCGGCTTAGGCGAGTCAAAATGCGCTTGCGGCGCGGTTACAGGAGCAATCATGGTGTTAAGCCTGATTGCGGGACGCAATTTAAATTATAAATCAGAACGGCTTTCATTCACGACAACCAATGAGCTTCATAACCGTTTCAAAGAAAAAAACAAGGCTATGTGCTGCCGTATACTGACAAAACCAATTACATGGGGTACTGCGGAACATAAGTCACTTTGCGAAAAATACGTCCTTGACTCAGCGACGATAATTGACGAAATTATCAAACGTGATTTATCGGAATTACTTCCCAATCTTGACAAACCGTTTATCGAAAAATACGCGTTAAAGTGATTTAAAACTTTAAACTTTTAAATCTCGGCTCACGATACTTTAAGGTGTCATTATTGCTAAATTTCAACGCCTCTACATTGGCAATTCGCTGTTCAGGGCTTGGGTGGGTGGAATAAAAACCGCCACTTACAGAGCCTTTGGCGTTTTGTAAAACTTTCAACAATTCTTTGAGCGCGTCAGGATCATAGCCTGCCTTCGCAAGCAAAACTACAGCTTCAAGATCTGCTTCAAATTCCTGTTTTTGGGAATAACCGCTCCTCATCAGTATATCTACGTTCCTTGTTATGGAATCGCGGAATGAGGCGGCGCGCGCGGCTTCGGCGGATTTTTTTGCGGCTGTACTAGCAGCCCAATCCGCTACAGAGGATAACTCATTTTCAACTTTTTTTTCGTTAATAATATTTATTCCGTGCCTTAACATTATGTGCGCAAGTTC
>NZ_BDHD01000366.1:0-1250 GCF_054786075.1 Treponema sp. R6D11
CTTCAATAGACCTCAAAAAATATAATATCCCCTCAATGATATGTTACCTTGTCATGGGTTGGTCCATAGTCGCAAAAGCAAGCATCCTCCCGCAGTTCCTATCCCAACAAGGCATCGACCTCTTGCTGTACGGCGGCGTCTCATACACAATCGGCGCAGTTTTTTATGCGTTCGGATAAAAATTGAAATATATACATTCCGTCTTCCATATCTTTGTCGTAATCGGCAGTTTTCTACACTTTCTTCTAATACTACTGCACTTAATGTAAATAAGGAGACTTTAATGCATGAGAGAGAGAGAGAGAGAGAGATGAAACTCTAGACCTTTTTAGAGCCTTCGCAATGATATGGGTAGTAATTATTCATTGCCTTTTTTGGACGAAAAAGCTCGGGCTAATAACTCAAGAGCCTCAACTTCTCCAGATGTTTCGTTCTTTCATGCTTTTCGAAATGCCACTTTTCTTCTTTATCACAGGCGCAAGCAATTATTTCTCAAAAAGAACACTAACAAGCTATTATCCTTCAAAACTCCAGCGAATCGTAATCCCATACTGGTGCTATTCCATAGTTTGCATAACCATAACTCTCTTATCTGGCTACCGCCAAAACATAACGACAAGCAGCCTAGCGTTTAGCTGGTTTGCAATTTTTCAAACTCAACAAACAAACTTAGTTCATCTGCGCTACGCTCTCTGGTTCGTACCAACATATCTGTTGGTCATGTCAATATACCCATTTCTAAAAAGTTATTATAACAAAGCCACAAACCGTTTCAAAAAGTCTATCCCTCTTATATTTTTCCTAGCACTAGTTATTATTTTATCTTTCGTCAAAGAAATACCTTTTGATAATTCAAATTACATAAAACACATCATAACATACTCCTTCTTCACATATCTCGGGCTATATTATGTTAGCCTGAAGCAAATTAAAAATCAAAAACTGGTAACCATCATCATTCTCTCCTCAATCTTTGTCGGATCTGCAGCATATTTCAAACTATATCCTATAGATATGCAAGCAAATAAATTTCCGCCAAATATCATGTTCGTAGTATATAACATAGGATTACTATCTCTTCTTTACCTAATTAAAAATCAAATTATTAAGTTTATAAAATTCCTGTGCAAAAGCAAAATATTTGGCTGGATATTCGACCAATACAAAACCAACTGTTATACAATCTTCCTGTTCCACCCGCTAGCATTCTATGCACTTTTATATTCATTAAAATATTTTAACCTAATCAA
>NZ_BDHD01000367.1:0-1248 GCF_054786075.1 Treponema sp. R6D11
AGAGTGCCGTCAAGATCAAAAATGTACGCTTTGTATTCTTTCATTTTCTCCCCATGTGCCTCTCTTTTTTCCACGGCTTCGGGAAAAAAACCGGAACACCCAAATAGTATTATGGGAAAGGGAAATGTCGGTGCGGAGAAATTGGCACTTTTTCTTTTGCAGAATAATTCAAAAATTGACAAGGATTATGTGCTCAAGTTGGCTGGATTTTATGTTGAGGAAGTCGACTTTGAGGGAGTTAATCACGATGTCGCTTTTTCCCAGATGTGCCTTGAAACCGGCTACTTAAACTACGGCGGACTTGTTCAGCCGCAGTGGTACAATTTTTGCGGTCTAGGCTCAATCGGTCCAGAACAGCCCGGTCTTGTTTTCCCTGATCCGCAAACAGGAGTACGCGCGCATATTCAGCACCTGAAAGGTTATGCGACAGAAGAACCGCTCAAAGGACAGTTAGTTGATCCTCGCTACAGGTATGTAAAAAAAGGCTCCAGCCCTACAATCGAAGGACTTGCCGGAACTTGGGCTGCGGACAGACAGTACGCCGTTAAAATAGACGCTATCTTACAACGGCTTTATGATTTTGCGTTTTAGCGTAACATGGCGCATCGTAAAAATCGGTAATCGCGTAATCCGCTATGGCTTTCATTTGTTCCCAATAATTTTCTGGCGATTTGTCATATACGGCGCAAACGCCAAAACTTGCGCTTTTTGCGCTTTTTACGGCTTCAAATAAATCTTCAAATACAAGGCAGTCCTGCGGCGATACTCCAATTTTTTTCGCGGCAAGCAAAAAAACATCGGGGCGCGACTTTCCGTACCCCGCTTCGTCTGTTCTGCAAATGGCATCAAAAAAATCATCAATGCCGTTGTTGCGCAGTACAAGATCGCACAACTCTGCGGACAGGCTGGTTGCGATTGCCAGCTTTGCCCCGCCTTCCCGCAGTGTAGTAAGATACTCTTTCGCATGAGGTTTCATTTGTACTGTGTGACCATATGCGTGTGCCGCCATGTTGTTCCATTCGCGCATTAAGTCCTCAACGCTGTCAGACAGGGCAAAACGTTTAATCGTATAGGCGGCGGTTTCATAAAAAGTCATCGGCGAAATTGCGTCCATATAATCGGGCGGGACGGCAATTCCACGCTTTGCTAGAAAATCAGCGTCGATTTGTCCCCACACGCCCATCGAATCAAGCAGAGTGCCGTCAAGATCAAAAATGTACGCTTTGTATTCTTTCATTTTCTCCCCAT
>NZ_BDHD01000368.1:0-1246 GCF_054786075.1 Treponema sp. R6D11
CTATTAGAGTATGAAATTTATCAATATCGATCTTGGACAGCATCGCCGTCTTTTTCCTTAGCCGTCATCCTTTGAATCGTCGTTTTTAGGCTTTAAAACGGAGCCAAGAGTATAGGTAGAATCTGACGATTCATCATCTTTTGACATATAACGAGACATTTCATCGCGCTGAACTTTCTTTTGGTAATCACGTAATGAAAAAGCCGCTTTTTGTTTGTCGCTTTGAATCTCAAGGACAATTGCTTTGACTTTATCTCCTACTTTATATTTTTTTATCGCTTCTTCGGGATCATCTTCGCGATTTTCCACAAGATTTGATTTGTGAATAAGTCCTTCTATGCCGCCTGGAACTTTAATAAATATGCCAAAGTCGGTAATGGAAACAACTTCACCCTCCACAGGAGAACCCGGCTTGTAATTCTCGCAAAAATCTTTCCACGGGTCTTCCGATAACTGCTTAACGCCAAGTTTAATATTTCTGTTATTCGGGTCTATGGATAGAATCATAACTTCAATTTCCTGACCTACAGTAAGAGCGGAATTTTTACTTTTCTTTAACCATGACATATCGTCCGAATGCAAGAACCCGTCGATGCCTTCTTCGATTTCAACAAACGCTCCGGCATTGGTCACTTTAACAACTTTTCTGTTAATCCTTGTTCCCACCGGATATTTCTCTTCGATAGTTAACCATGGATTTTCTTTAACCTGTTTAAGCCCTAACGATACCCTACCCGCTTGAAGATCATAACCAAGTATCATGCACTCGACAACATCGCCGATTTTTACAATGTCCTGCGGTTTTTGAACTTTCTTTAACCAGGAAAACTCTGAAATATGCGCAAGTCCTTCGATGCCTTCTTCAAGTTCTATGAATGCGCCAAAGTCGGTAAGTTTTGTAACTTTGCCTTTGACAATATCATTAACATGATATTTTTCTTCAAAGTGAACCCAAGGATCGTCAGTGTAATGTTTAAGCGATAGATTTATTCTTTTTTCCTGCTTGTCTATTCTAATAACTTTTAATTTTATTTCCTGACCTTTTTTTACAAAGTCTTTAGGGCGCGTAACGTGCCCCCAGCTCATGTCGTTAATGTGAAGAAGTCCGTCAAAACCGCCAAGATCGATAAACGCGCCGAATGAGGTGAAACTTTTTACAACGCCCGTCACGTCCGCGCCTATGGGAACTTTTTCAAAGAACTCGTTGCGTTTGTTGTCAAGGTTTTCTTCCATGAACTTTCGTCTG
>NZ_BDHD01000369.1:0-1246 GCF_054786075.1 Treponema sp. R6D11
GTTTTAGAGATGCAAAATTTCAACCTGCTGGACGAAAGGACAATCCAACTGCCAAGCGGTATATTCTCCGGAGTGGAAAGTTACGCCTGCTATCCCGGCGGCGAACTGGAAGGCCTCCGCCTATCTGAAAAAAATATGCTCGTAACGCACGTCGGCGAACTTGTCCCGTCTTACACAGAAACGCACCGCCGAAAAATAAAATATTCGGTTGAATTCTACAGAAACGGCATGGTAAAAGCCGTCGCCTTAGACGAACAGCAGGAAATACAGACGCCGATAGGCGAATTCCCCGCAGAGCCTGTAACTTTTTTTGAAACTGGCGAGTTAAAGCGCTTTTTCCCGCTGGACGGCAAAATCAGCGGCCTGTGGAGCGAGAAGGAAGAAAAATCGCTTGCTATTCCGTTTAACTTCGATTTACCGTTCACAAAATTTACGGCGATAATCACTGGAGTGGGCTTTTATGAAAGCGGCGACATCCGCAGTATCACATTGTTCCCAGGCGAAAAGATAGCGATACAAACCAAATACGGCGAAATTATTGCGCACAACGGTTTTTCTCTTTACGAATCGGGCGAACTTGAATCGCTTGAGCCGCTACTTCCCTCGCAAATTCAAACCCCAATCGGCGCGATAGCCGCCTTTGACCCGAACGCGATAGGCGTCAATGCCGACAGCAACTCTCTCGTCTTTGACAAATCTGGCGACGTTGCCGCGCTTGTTACCGTAAGCAACCGCATCGCCGTAACGGAAGGCGAGCGCTTTTTAACGTTTTCCCCGCGCGAGGTAGTAAACCCGTTAGACGATGAAACGATGATAACGGAGGGGCTTAAAATATTTTTTGACAATGCCAAAGGTACGGTTACAATCGAAGAATACGGAAAAAAAACAACTTTTTCCATTAAAGATAACGGATTTACAATCGTCCCCCACAACGGTAACGCCTTCACATGCAGCCCTTCCGATTGTGCGAGCTGTTCACTTAGCTGCAACAGCACGGTAAACTAACCAACACGAACAGAATAGAAGAATTCTACCACGAACCAACACGAACAACGACAAGATATTGGCAAAAAGCTCGTGAGCATGCCAAACAAGCATGGTCTATTATGGTGATTTAGTCCAAGGATCATCTTCGCCAAGGGTATTATTTTCATAAACATTATTATTAGAGCTACCATGATCTTGAAATACCGCATGTCCGTCACTATCACTAGAAGCATTATTTGCGTTATTACCAGCTTTAGCA
>NZ_BDHD01000370.1:0-1238 GCF_054786075.1 Treponema sp. R6D11
GCATGGGGCTTGTCGCAAGCGCCGCGGCAATTATTCAACTTGCCGCTCCGAAGGAACGGCGTGTGGGGTTGCCGAACAGCCACTACCTTATCCACCAACCGCTTTCAGGAATACGAGGCGTCGCCACTGACATTGAAATCCACGCAAAAGAACTTGAAAAACTGCGAGAGAAAATAAATCGCTTAATAGCGGAAGAAACAGGCAACTCCGTAAGTCAAGTTGAAAAGGACACAGACCGCGATTATTGGATGAACGCTACAGAAGCTGTAAAATATGGATTAATCAGCAAAGTAATAACAAACCGATCTGAGCTTTAGTCTGACTCATAACTCTTGTACAAGAAACGCCTTATTTTTTGTTGAGCGTTTTTTTCAAATGGCTCTTTCCGTATACAAAAATCGCTGACCTTTTTAAAAACCGGCAAAGATCGGTTTACTTCATCTATTTCTTTTCTTATTAGATTAAAAACATAGTCATCGTTGCTTTCCATGCCGGGATAATCTTCTTTTATTAATTCATAATTGGGAACTATAACAGCGTAAATAATTTCACCGGCGGGCGTTTTTTTGCCAACGATAAGTATTTCGGCAATTTAACGCGAACCGGCAAAGTGGGCTTCAACTTCTTCGGGGTATACATTTTTTCCGCCGGAGCCGACAATAAGATTTTTCTTCCGTCCCCGAATATAGATAAATCCGTCTTCATCTATACAACCAAGGTCGCCTGTTAAAAGCCAGCCGTCTTTAGTAATAATTTCTTTTGTCGCTTCATCGTTTTCAAAATAACCCAGCATTATAGAAGGCGACTTACACGCAATCTCGCCAATACCGTCCGATCCCGGATCAACAATTTTAACTTCCGTGTAGCTTACGGGAAGCCCTACCGATTCATTACGTTTATGATGAGGGGTATTTACTGAGATAAGCGGAGAGTTCTCGCTCATGCCGTAACCATGAATAATGTTAAACCCAAATGAATCAAAAAACCGAATACGATATGTTCGGCGTTAACGCCGACACTCGCGCGATTCCTCCCAAGGATAGTATAGCGCCCAGCGATCCTTGTTCTATTGTTTTTACTTCGGGGACTACAGGTTTTGCAAAGGGCGTTACACTTTCCCACAAAAATATTATCGCCAATGCAAGCGCTGCGGTTCGTATTTTGGAACCTCGTGTAGGAGACGTTTTTATTGATGTTCTGCCATTGCATCATACATATCCTACTACTTGCTCTTTTAT
>NZ_BDHD01000371.1:0-1237 GCF_054786075.1 Treponema sp. R6D11
ATGTAAATATTTTCATTTTTTTCTTTTTCAATTATAGGGACAAGAAGGGGAAGCAAAGAATTATCATCGTTAATATCACGTTTAATATCATCTAACAATTTTCTTACATTTTTAATTAGGATGTCCCATTGGGAACAAAGAGTGTTAAACTGAATATTTAAGTCAGCCGAAAAATCACGGGGCTTGTCTATTAAACAGTAGTTAAACAAAATATCTGCTAATATGTTGCGGACAATGTTATTTGGATTATTACCGGAATAAAGTTCTTTTATTGCGGGATTATTGCGGTGTGCGATAAAAAAAGGATACGAAGCCTCAAGAGCGATATTATAGCACCTCTGCTGATCAATCTGAAAATCCGGGCTTATGCCGTAACGGGGCGCGCATTGTTTTACGATTGAAGCACTGTAAGAGTCCAAAGTTTGAATTCTTGCGTGAATAAAATCATCAATGGCTTTTTGCGCCCTTTGTGCCTGTATGCCGCTCTCTTCCTGAGCGATTTGCGAAACAAGCGAATATATCCTCTTAAACATTTGAGCGGCGGCTTTTTTTGTAAACGTCAATGTTAATATTTCATCAACTTTATAATCTTTCTCTGTGAGCAACCATACAAAACGATGTGCAAGCACCATTGTCTTGCCAGACCCTGCACCTGCGGAAACAACGGCGTTCTCTTTGCAGAAAGCGGCTTTTTTTTGTTCTTCATTTAATTGTTTACGATTTGATTTTAAGTTCATCAATGCTTCCCCAAAGAATTATTATTTTCACGTCCGATAATATAGACAGTGCGGCATATACGCTGATATTCGCAATCTTTACAATCGTTGTAACTTTGCGGAAAAACAGTAAAGTCGCCTGACGATATTTCATTTACAAACTGCTCCGTTTTATTTTGAAATTCCTTAAAAATTTTCTCATAACGTTCACTACTTCGGTCAATTTGATCCTCTTCTTTAGTAGGAATAGTTTTATTTGCGTATTCATTGTAAATTGTTCCGATAATTACTTCGGATTTTTGATCCAGAATACTGTAAAAGAGTGCGGTATACACGTCAAATTGTTCATTTTTTTCGATTAAAGTTATATACATTGGAAGCTGAAAATCCGTAAGCGGCGTTTCTTCGTCTGCAATGCAATCGCATCGGGCGGGCATATTTTTTAACTTAAAATCGACAATAACATATTTATCAATACCGTCACGATTTTCTTTTAGAATACAATCAATAAATCCGTTAAG
>NZ_BDHD01000372.1:0-1235 GCF_054786075.1 Treponema sp. R6D11
AAAAACCGCCGTTATCAACCAGCTTGATATGTTCAAGGCAAAGGAAACCAAACCCACAAACGAGGACATAGCCGCCTCTTTCCAAAAAACCGCCGTAGAAATCCTTTTACGCGCCCTATTAAACGCCGCCGAAGATACCGGTCTTACAACAATTGTCGCAGGCGGCGGCGTTGCGGCTAACAGCTACCTTCGCTCGTGCCTCTCCAAGCAGAAACACCTCAACTGCATTTTCCCCCCTCTTTCCCTCTGCGGTGACAATGCCGCCATGATAGCCGGCATCGGGTATCAGTACCTTGTTAGGGGAGAGCGGTCTTCGCTTAATGTTACCGCAAGCGCGAGAGTGTCGGGGTTTAAGAAGAAGTATCCGTGAAAGGGGGATTTATTTCCATACAATACTGGCAAAAAACTTTCCTAAAATTCTCCTCAATCTGCTCCTCAAGCGTTTTCGCGTCCGTAACCGTACTTTCCGCATTGTTACGTAACGTCGCCGCCGCTTCAAGTATCAAAGGCAAATCCGCCCATATCGAATACTTTTCGCCTCTCCTCGGCTGAAAAGGAGCGTCGGTCTCCGTGAGCAGTCTTTCCGCCGGAAGCAGGGAACAGCATTGAATCGCCTGCTTGTGGTTTAACGTAATGGCGTTACCAAACGAGAAGTACGCGTTTACTCCATGGCGGAGAAGCGAATTCGCTTCTTCAAGAGTGCCTGACCATGAATGAAAGACGACGGCTTTGCACTTGGATAAAACTTTTTCGGCGGCGAAAATTTTATGCATGGCACGTCGGACATGAAGAACGACGGGCAGACCGTAATTGGCGGCAATTTCCAAATGCGCCGAAAACAGGGCGTCCTGTGTTTTTTCCGTGTCCTTGTACGCCGAATCGTAAAGATCAAAACCACATTCGCCGACCGCCGAAAGCCTTCCCGCTGCCGCCAGATTGCGCAAAGTTTCAAAACTTTCGTTTAATTTGATGTCCGTAAACGGCTCGTCTTCGGCGTTTTTTACGGCGGGCAGTTGTGGGTGGACGCCGAAACACGGAAAGAGCGGCGCGGCGTTTTCAACGGCGGCCTTTTTCGCCAATTCTTCATTATACGTAAATTCTTCCAAGTCGCAGGAGCTTGCTACGGCGAGGCTCCCAAGCCGCCGCCTTTCCTGTTCCGCCTGCGGAAAAACACGGTCAAGATCGTAATGTCGTCGAAGTTGCTGGCTTTGCAGATAATCGTATGGCCCCCTGAA
>NZ_BDHD01000373.1:0-1121 GCF_054786075.1 Treponema sp. R6D11
CATAACCCCGGCAACAGTAAAAAAAGCAATTGCAGAAATACTAACCCGCCATGTTGAAGAAGCCGACAATGCTGCGGCAAGCACGGTAGAAGTTTTAAAGAAATCTTTTAATGTGCTGATTCCCGCCCAGCGCAAACAGTTGATTAAAGCCTTGGAGAGCGAGATGCTTGAACACGCAAAAAATCTTGAGTTTGAACAAGCTGCGTTGATTAGAGATGAAATTGCAAAAATTAAAGAAGTAGGGTAAAAATTATCAATATGAAAAATATTTTAGTTATCTGCTTATTTTTATTTTTTCAATATAGTAATGTTTATGGGCAAAAAATTACGGAATTCGTTTATAGTAATATTTATGGACAAAAAAGAATATTAAATTTACAGTGGAGAAATGAACATTCAGAAATTGAAGAAGCCCATATCCATGATCAAATAATAATCCAATTTGAAACAAGAAATATGTCTGATAATGAAAATATCGAGATTGAAATATGGGAAGAAACAGACGGCAAATTAACATATTTGATAGATACATTACAAGGAACTGTAAAAAATAACATTGTAAAAATATTTTGGGAAGTTGAACTTGATAAAGATGCCATGGATATAAATTATGCTGATGAAATTAAAAGTATCGGTTATACATATATAGATTATATATTTAAGATAAAAGATACTAATATACAAAGTAAACCATTGGCTATATTTTCTTTTGTTAATATTCAGGTAATTGATAAATTAAACAAGAAACCAATAAGAAATGCTGCATTTATTTTTATTTATCCTGATAATGAACGTATTCGAGTTATATCAGATGAAAATGGATATATACTAGTAAGAAATATAAGAAAATATGGCAAATGTTATTTATTTTTAGAAAAGAAAGATAAATAGCTGATGATATTATAGAAATATAAACGGTTTATTCGCTCAATCTTTTTTTTGCTAAATCGCAATATGATTTATCAATTTCTATCCCTACAAAAAATCTTTTGGGCAAACTGTTGCAGGCGACTCCTGTTGTTCCGCTTCCGCAAAATGGGTCGAGTACTATGGCGTTTTCGGTTGTCGATGCAAGTACAATGCGTTTTAAGAGGTCTAAAGGTTTTTGCGTCGGGTGTTTT
>NZ_BDHD01000374.1:0-1228 GCF_054786075.1 Treponema sp. R6D11
GTTTGAGCTTGTTCCTCCCACAGCTTTAGATATTGTAGAGGGCGATCTTTTGGGAACCAGTACCAATCACGGCAAACGAATTGCCGTTCTCTGCGCAAAAATGGGAAAAGCCCTTGGAAAAAATACCGAAGAAATCACCGCTCTTGCGGTTTGTGCCCTGCTCCATGACAGCGCTCTTACCGAATATATTCTTTCCGAAAAAATGGACGGCGACCATGAATTAGCAATGAAAAAACACTTAGAGATAGGTCAGCGCAATGCGGACGCGCTCTGTTTTAAAACAAATGTAAAAGACTTTGTTCTGTATCATCATGAACACGCCGACGGCACTGGACCATTCGGCATACGCGAAGGGGAAGGTCCCCTTGAAGCGGAACTTATCACCATTGCCGATTCAATTGACGCCGCCCATCATCTTCAAAGGCTTAAACCGGAAGAGTTGCCCAATATCAGAAATATAATCGTTAATGAGACCGGAAAATTCTACAGCAAAAAAGCGGCGCAAGCTTTTCTGGAAGTTCTCGACTTGCCTACGCTTATGTCTCTTAAAGATGATGTCATAAAAAAAACGGCGGAGGATTCCCTGTCTCCTTGGACTGTCGATATACAAACAGAAACTATTTATGGTCTGGCGGCTTTCGTGGCAAGAATCATCGACTACAAATCGGTTTTTACGCAGAAACATTCAACCCAGATTGCCAATAAAGCATGGTTTATGGGAAAGTACTATAAGTACGACTCGGAAAAACTTTCAGAGTTGTACCTTGCTGCTGCTCTGCACGATCTTGGCAAGTTGGCAATTCCTTCTGAAATTCTGGAAAAACCAGGCAAGCTTACCAATGAAGAATTTGAAATTATAAAAACACATGTCCGTATAACATGGGAACTTCTTAACGATATTGAAGGATTCGAGGATATATGCAAATGGGCATCCAGTCACCATGAAAAAGAGGACGGCGACGGTTACCCGTTTGGGAAAAAAGCCGATGAATTGGATTTTAACTCTAAACTGTTGGTGTGTCTGGACTTGTATCAGGCGATAAGCGAAGAAAGACCATATCACGCGGGACGGAATCACGCTGATACCATGAAGATACTTTACGAAATGGCGGATAACGGAAAAATTGACAAGGATATTGTCAAAGATTTTGATGTTGTTCTTGCGCCCTACGATTGTAACGATATACCGCCTCCAAATGTTTATTAATATATGGTATTATATACAAAT
>NZ_BDHD01000375.1:0-1115 GCF_054786075.1 Treponema sp. R6D11
TGCCTCTGCTCCGTTTTTACAAGGCCGTCCTGCAGAAAGATGACATGATCCGCCATTTTCCAAATTTCAGGATCGTGGGTGGAAAAGATAAAAGTGGTTTTTTCGTCACGGTTAATTTTTTTCATAAGGCTTAAAACTTTTTCTCCGGTTTCCGAGTCAAGGTTGGCGGTAGGCTCGTCGGCGATGACAATACGGGGGCTTGTAACAAGTGCCCGCGCGATGGCGACGCGCTGTTGCTGCCCGCCCGATAATTCGGCGGGAATATGGCGGCTTCTTTCGGAAAGCCCCACTTCGTTTAACAAATAATCCACCCTTTCCCTGCGTTGCGCTTTTGTCCCGCCTTTACCGGAAATAATCAACGGCAGTTCCACGTTTTCAAAAACGTTTAAAACCGGCAAAAGGTTAAACGACTGGAAAATAAACCCCAAAAGTTCGCGGCGAAGACGGGCAAGCTCCCTTCTGTTTTGGCTGATAATTTCAAGGCCGTTTATGGAAAGGCTTCCCCTGCTGAAACTGTCGATTAACCCGATGATGTTCATTAGCGTTGTTTTTCCCGAGCCGGAAGGTCCAGCGACGGAGACAAAATCCCCCTCCTGAATCTCCAGGTTCACGCCTTTTAAGGCGTGAACTTCGACGCTTCCCATGGGGTAAATTTTCCAGAGGTCTTTTACGGTTACAATCATTTATAAGCCTGTTCTGAAAAAATCTTCGGAAAAAGGTTCGTAATAAGCGAAGGTTAAATCTATTTCGGGATAATCCGCACGAAACTTTTTATATTTGACTTGGTTAATTTTTTCATTGTTGTACTTAACCTCTACGGCGCGCGAGGGTTTTCCCGTTTCGTGAATGATAAAATCAACTTCATTGCCGTTCGTAGTTCTCCAAAAATTAATATTACCCGCGCCATAATGCTCAACAAGTTGCCTGTAATATATATTTTCCCAGTAATTGCCTTTATTTATTTTCTCGTCCAAAGGTTGAAAATTATTCGTTAATACGTTCATCATTCCGGTATCCAAAATGTAAACTTTAGACATTTTTGTCAATTCATTCCTGATGTTTTTGCTGTACGGCCTTACAAGCGCAACATGAAAACATTTTTGCAGAACATACAG